>BFAU01000201.1 GCA_008975185.1 bacterium MnTg04
AGTGACGACGCGGCAATGGGTCCGAGAAAAATTTCATTGAAGCGCAAGTCACATATGGAACTAAGGTTGCCGGGTGCGCAAGGCCGGGCCCGTACAGTCAGCGTTGAAGTCAGGCGCAAGCGAACCTACGTCAAGCGTGACGCGCTGGAAAAAGAAGCCAAAGAACGGCAGGCGGAGCTGGATAGCATTCGCGCCGAGGAGCTGGCCGAGAAAAGTCGCCAGGAAGAAGAAATTCGCGCCAGGGCTGAGTCCCGTGAGGAGCAGCGCGAACGGCAAGAACGGGAAGAAAAAGAACGCGTCGAAAAAGACCGTGTCACAAAAGAAGCCGATATCGACCGCCGGGCTGACGAGGAAAGCAAAAGGCAGCAGGAAGCCCGCGAGACGGAGCGTCAGGAGAAAGAAAAAAAACACCGCGAACATGCCGCCCGCGCCGAGCGCGACCGCAAACGGAGCAGGACCAAATATGGTCGCGAAGAGCTGCACGTCGGTTCGATCAGCGCCCGGCGCAAACGCAAGCCGCAGCGACGCCGGCCCAGCCATATCAACGTCGACCAGCAGCATGGGTTCGAATTGCCGACGGAACCTGTGGTTCGCGAGATCAAGGTGCCGGAGACCATTGCGGTTGGCGAGCTGGGCAAACTGATGGCGGTCAAGTCCGGCGAATTGATCAAGGCGCTGATGGGTATGGGTGTCATGGCTACGATCAACCAGGTGCTGGATCAGGACACCGCCTTGCTGCTGGTCGAGGAACTTGGGCACAAGGCGATTTCTGTGAGTGAAGATCATGCGGAGGAGAAGCTCATCGAAGCGGCCGGCGAAAGCGAAGCCGAGGAACTGCCGCGTGCGCCGGTGGTCACCGTCATGGGTCACGTCGACCACGGCAAGACTTCACTGCTCGACTACATTCGCAAGAGCCGGGTCGCTGCCGGCGAAGCCGGGGGCATTACGCAGCACATTGGCGCCTACAGCGTGGACACGGAGAAAGGGACGATCACTTTCCTGGATACGCCGGGTCATGAAGCGTTTACTGCGATGCGCGCACGCGGTGCTCGGGCGACCGATATCGTCATCCTCGTCGTTGCTGCGGATGACGGCGTGATGCCGCAAACCCTGGAAGCCATTCAGCACGCCAAGGTAGCGGGAGTGCCGCTGGTAGTGGCGGTAAACAAGATTGACAAACCGGAAGCGGACCTCGAGAAAGTCCGCAACCAACTTTCGCAGCACGAAGTAATATCGGAAGAATGGGGTGGCGAACACCTGTTTGCCAATGTGTCGGCCACGAGCGGCGAAGGTGTGGATAAGTTGCTGGATGTCATTCTGCTCCAGGCGGAGGTTTTGGAGCTGAAGGCTAGGCGCGAGGGTCCGGCGGCCGGTGTGGTGATTGAATCCAGCCTGGAAAGAGGCCGTGGTCCGGTGGCGACAGTGCTGGTCCGGAAAGGAACTTTGCGCTGCGGCGACATACTTCTTGCGGGCCAGGAGTTGGGGCGCGTCCGCGCCATGTTCGACGATGCCGGCAAGGCGGTTAGCGAAGCGGGCCCGTCGATGCCGGTCGAAGTCCTGGGTTTGTCGGGCACGCCGGCGGCGGGTGATGACATACTCGTGGTTAGCAGTGAACGCAAGGCAAGGGAAATTGCCGACCTGCGCAGCGACAGGAGCCGGGATATCGATCTGGCCAGCCAGCAGGCCGCGCGTCTGGATGACGTATTCTCGCAAATGGAAGCCGGGCTGGTCAGTTCGGTCCAGATACTGATCAAGGCGGATGTCCATGGCAGTGCCGAAGCGATACGCGATGCCTTGGGCAAACTTCCCAGTGATGAAGTCAAGGTCAAGATTATCGGTTCGACCGTCGGTGGTATTACGGAATCGGATGTCCACCTGGCGGCCGCGTCAGACGCGATCATTCTCGGCTTCAATGTCCGTGCCGACAGCGCCGCCCGCAAGACGATCCAGGAAATGGGCGTCGATGTTCGTTATTACAGTGTCATTTACGAAGCGATCGATGATGTAAAGGCTGCGCTCAGTGGCCTGTTGAGTCCGGAAATTCGGGAGCAGATGGTTGGGCTGGCAGAAGTCAGGGAAGTCTTCAAATCGCCGAGCTTCGGCCAGATTGCGGGTTGCCTGGTAACCGAGGGCGCCGTCAGGCGCAACAACCCGATTCGGGTGCTGCGTGACAACGTAGTGATCTACGAAGGAGAACTGGAGTCGTTGAGGCGCTTTAAAGACGACGCGAGCGAGGTTCGCTCAGGGACTGAGTGCGGCATCGGCGTGCGTAATTACAACGACGTCAAGGTTGGCGACCAAATCGAGTGTTACGAACGGGTGGAGATAGCCCGGACCCTGGATTGAGTGGCGCGATATGCCAAGAGAGTTTTCACGGACAAAAAGAGTCTCGGAGCAGGTAAGGCGTTTGCTCAATCAGCTGATCCTGACCGAGCTGAAGGATCCTCGTGCCGCCTCGGTCACGGTGACCGAGTGTGATGTCTCGAGGGACCTGTCGCATGCGACCGTGTTTTTCAGCCTGCTGGACCCGGATTCAGACCCGGAACCGACGGCAAAGGCGCTCAAGGGCGCTGCGGGGTTTTTGCGCAGCCAGCTGCGCAAGGCGATGGATACCAGGCAAGTGCCGGCGCTCAAGTTCGTCCACGATCAGTCGGTGGCGAGCGGGGTGCGGATCAGTGCATTGATAGACGAAGCCGTGAGCAAGGACAAGTTGCGCGCGCATGACAACGATCATGAGTAGGGGTCAGGGCCGCAGACAAAAAGGCCGGGCGATCGACGGCGTGTTGTTGCTGGACAAACCGATCGGCCTGACTTCGAACCAGGCGTTGCAACGGGTCAAGCGCCTGTTTGACGCAAGAAAGGCGGGGCATACCGGAAGCCTCGATCCGCTGGCCAGTGGGCTGTTGCCGGTTTGTCTTGGCCAGGCGACCAAGGTATCCGGCTTCCTGCTCGATGCCAGGAAGCGATACCAGGTTACCGCCCGGCTTGGGCAACGCACAGATACCGGCGATGCCGATGGCCAGGTCGTCGAGGAACAAGCGGTCCCACCGCTGGACGATGACGCCGTCAAGCGGGTGCTCGCGCAGTTTTCAGGATTGCAGAAACAGGTGCCGCCGATGTATTCGGCGATCAAGCACCAGGGCCAGCGCTTGTACAAACTGGCGCGCAGGGGCATCGAAATAGAGCGTCAGCCACGTGAAATCGAGATCTACGGACTCGAGTTGCTCAGCCTCGAAGCCTATGCCCTGGAACTGGATGTGGCGTGCTCAAAAGGAACCTACGTCCGGACATTGATCGAAGACATTGCCCGGGCGCTGGGTACGGTGGCCCATGTCACCGTGCTGAGGAGACTGGGCGTTGGCCCATACGCCGAGGGGCCTATGTATAAGCTGGAGGAGCTTGAGGCTCTTGCAGAGCAGGGTATGGAGCGGCTGGATGAGGTCTTGCTGCCGGTGGACAGTGCGCTCGGCCACTGGCCGTCCGTCGAGCTGGGCGCCGACAGCGCCTATTACCTGATGCAGGGTCAGGCGGTGATGGCGCCGGGCGCCCCGAGTAGCGGGAAAGTGCGTCTTTACGATGAAGGCCATGGATTCCTGGGGATTGGCGAAGTAAAACTCGATGGGCGGGTGGCTCCCACGCGGCTGTTTCCACGTTGAGCGTCGTTAATGATTATTTATTTGAATTTCAGCTTGTTAGCTGCGCGGCAGCAACTTAGAATAGCGGGCTGATTTGTGCCGGTACGCCGGCCAGGGAGTGGGAATGCCTCTTTCAACAGAGCAGAAAAACGAAGTAATTGCCGAATTCAAGCAGGGAGATCTCGATACCGGGTCTGCCGAGGTGCAGGTTGCCCTGCTCACCAAGCGGATCACCGAGCTAAGCGATCATTTTGCCGAACACAAGAAAGACCACCATTCAAGGCGCGGATTACTGCGCATGGTCAACCAGCGCCGCAAGTTGCTGGATTATCTCAAGAGCAATGACCTGGATCGTTACCAGGCGCTTATTGCCAAACTAGGGTTGCGCAGATAGGCCGCGCAGCCCGTATCAGTGAAGGAAAAAATGTGAAAAGTATTAAGAAGAGTTTTCAGTATGGTGAGCACGAAGTCACCATCGAAACAGGCGAGATAGCGCGTCAAACGGATGGCGCGGTCCTTGTAAGTGTCGCGGATACCGTAGTCCTGGTAACCGCCGTTGGCCGGAAGGAAGCTGCAGCAGGCAGGGAATTCTTTCCATTGACGGTCAACTATCAGGAAAAAACCTACGCTGCCGGCCGGATACCCGGTGGCTTTTTCAAGCGTGAAGGGCGGCCCAGCGAGAAAGAAACGCTGACCTGCAGGCTTATCGACAGGCCGATACGCCCGCTGTTTCCCAAAGGTTTTTACAACGAAGTTCAGGTCGTCGCTACCGTCGTTTCGGTCAACCCCGATGTGGATCCGGATATCCCGGCCATTCTTGGCGCATCGGCGGCGCTGGCGTTGTCCGGAATGCCGTTCGCTGGCCCGATCGGTGGCGCACGGGTCGGATATATTAACGGCGAGTACGTGCTTAATCCCTCGAAGAGCCAGTTGACCGAATCGAAACTGGATCTGGTCGTGGCGGGTACCGAGCGTGCCGTGCTGATGGTCGAATCAGAAGCGGATTGTCTGGACGAAGAAGTGATGCTCGGCGCGGTAATGTTCGGGCATGAGCAAATGCAGACGGCGATCAAGGCGATTGCAGAACTCGTGGCCGAAGCTGGCAATCCTGCCTGGGACTGGCAGCCGGCGGAAAAAGACGAAGAGCTGGTAAAAGCGGTGGCCGAACTGGCGAGCGAAAAACTGGCGGTCGCATACCAGGTTACCGAAAAGCAGGCGCGGTACTCCCAGGTCGGCGAAATCCGGGATGCCGTGGTCGAGGGACTGAGCGACGGCGATGACGCGCGCTGGGATGCAGGAGACGTTGCAGGCGAGTTCAAATCGCTGGAGAGCAAAGTCGTACGCTCACGCGTCCTGGCTGGAGAGGCCAGGATTGACGGACGCGATACGACGACTGTCCGACCGATCCATGTGCGGGTCGGCGTGTTGCCGCGAACCCATGGTTCAGCGTTGTTCACCCGTGGCGAGACGCAGGCGATCGTGGTCACCACACTGGGGACCGGACGCGATGCGCAAATCATCGACGCGCTCGAAGGCGAGCGTCGCGAACGCTTCATGTTGCAGTACAATTTCCCGCCGTATTGTGTCGGCGAAACCGGTTTTATGGGTTCACCCAAACGACGCGAGATCGGCCACGGCCGGCTTGCCAAGCGCGGGATCATGGCGGTCATGCCCGATCTGGATGAATTTCCGTATGTGATTCGCGTGGTATCGGAAATCACCGAGTCTAACGGCTCCAGTTCCATGGCTTCCGTTTGTGGCACCAGCCTGTCGCTGATGGACGCCGGTGTGCCGGTCAAGGCCCCGGTTGCCGGTGTTGCCATGGGGCTGATCAAGGAAGGCGATAAATACGTCGTGCTGACCGATATACTCGGTGACGAAGACCACCTGGGCGACATGGATTTCAAGGTAGCGGGTACCAGGGATGGGATAACCGCGTTGCAAATGGACATCAAGATTGACGGGATTACACGGGACATCATGGAAGGCGCATTGGCGCAGGCCAAAGATGGCCGCTTTCATATTCTTGAGGAAATGGCCAAGGTCATCGATCAGCCGCGCAAGGAAATGTCGGAGTGGGCGCCCAGCATCATCACCATGCACATCGATCCAGAGAAGATTCGCGATGTCATCGGTAAAGGCGGCAGCGTCATTCGCCAGATCACCGAGGAGACCGGCGCCACTATCGATATCGAAAACGATGGCACGATCAAGATTGCTTCCGTTGAAGGTCCTTCCGGCCAGGAGGCTCGCAGGCGGATCGAACTGATCACGGCCGATGTCGAGGTCGGCAAGATCTATGATGGCAAGGTGGCTCGTTTGATGGACTTCGGGGCGTTTGTCACAATTTTGCCGGGGAAAGACGGCCTGGTGCACATTTCCCAGATCTCGGAAGAGCGCGTCGAAAAAGTCAGCGACAAACTATCCGAAGGTGATGAGATCAGGGTCAAGGTACTCGAGGTGGATCGCCAGGGCCGCGTTCGCCTGAGCATGCGCGACCTGGATGCCGAGTAGGCATTCG
>BFAU01000202.1 GCA_008975185.1 bacterium MnTg04
GAGCGTTGTCGGAAAACTGGCTGTCCGGATACTGGCCAAGAAAGCGTTTGAACTTTTCCGCCGCCTTGTGATAGTGGCCTTCGCGAAGTAGCGCTATGGCGGCCTGGTAGGCGTCACGGTCGCTGATTTCCTGGTCATCCGGACCCGGACTGCTCGCCACTAGTGGCATTGTGACCTTTGCCATCGAGGATAAGACCGGTCGCCGGCTTCGGCCGTCCGTCACGCTTGCGGAACTTTCCAGCTTTTGCAATCGTCCATCGACATCAAGATAAAGATTGCGCTGGCGCTGGCTGGTGCTGTCGAGTTGATGCTGTACTTCTTCTACCGAACCGCGCAGCTCCCTCATTTCACCCTGCAGACTTTGCACCTGGGCAACCATTCTTGCCTGGTTCTGAACAGCCTGCTCGATGCGGTTGAGACGCGCTTCCAGCTGACCCAGCCTGATCATCACCGGGTCGTCCGCTCCTGGCGTGGTCGCGCATGCGCCGATCATCAGCGCCACCAGCACCGGGCTATAAACGAGAATTCGCCTGTTCATCGGTAAACGATCTCCACCCTTCTGTTCTCGGCGTATGCGGTTTCATTGCTGCCTTCCCGCGCTGGCCGTTCCTCGCCAAAACTGACGGTCGTAATCTGACCTGCGGTCACTCCCTGGATCATCAGGATTTGCCGGACCGCCTGCGCACGGCGTTCGCCCAGGCCAATGTTGTACTCGCGCGTCCCCCGTTCATCGGCATGCCCTTCCAGCCTGACCCGGGTCTGTCCATTGTCCGCAAGATGCAAAGCGTGTCGAGTCAATACACGGTCGTACTGGCCAAGGATATTGGCCTTGTCGTACTCAAAATAAATGATGAATTCAGCGGGTCTGCCTGCATCGCCGCCAAATTCGTCGAACTCTCCGCTGGCCTGATCGTCCACGCCGGACTGGCTGCCGTCAGGCGCGTCCTGGGCGCCGATGTCCGCCGCATCGCCCGCCCGGGTCGCCGACTGGCCGCCACAGGCCGCCAGGAGAATACCTAAGGACAAAAGAATGCTGATTCTGATCGTTTTGGATGCCTGCATGGTGACCCTTCCTGTTGATGAATTCCTGTGATTCAGACAAAACTCTGTTCGGGGCGTTCCCCCGCCCGGCATAGTTTAGCCTATTTAAAAATCGGGATACGGCGACCAGGCCGGTTCGCGAACATCGCCTTCCTGGGCGGCAATTCTGCGGTGTATGCGGCCATCGATGGAAACGGTTGCCAAAACACCACGCCCGTCGACCCGGGTCGCATAAATAATGGTTTCCCCGTTGGGGGCGAAACTCGGCGATTCGTCCAGCTGACCGTCAGTCAGCACCAGGAGATTGCCGTTTTCGGGGTTGACCCGCGCAATACGAAATGCGCCCTGGTCGTTGTGGACGACAGCCATTTCCTGGTCATCCGGGGACAGCCGCGAACGCCCGTTATAGCTGCCTTCGTAGGTGACCCGGCGTTTGCCGCCGCCATCGATTTCGACCTGGTAGATCTGGGGGCCACCGCTGCGATCCGAGGTGAAAAATATTCTCGATCCGTCGGCGCTCCAGGTCGCCTCGGTATCGATAGCCGGGTTGCGCGTAATTCGGGTCAAGACCTGGTTCGCCAGGTTAAGCACATAAATATCCAGGTTTCCTGTATCGCGCGATAAAGTCAGCGCCAGCTTCCGCCCATCAGGAGAAAAGGCCGGTGCACCGTTGACACCCTCGCGTGCGGATACGCGGCGACGCTTGCCGGTGCCGAGTTCCTGGATATAGATCGCGGATTTGCCGCTCTCGAAGGATACATACGCAAGCCGATCGCCATCGGGCGCCCAGGCAGGCGACATCAGCGGTTCGGGCGACTCCACGATGATGTTGTGGTGCGAACCGTCCGCGTCGGCAACGACCAGCCGGTATCGCTTTGCCGACCCCCGCCCCTGGACCGTGATAAAGGCGATCCGGGTAGCGAATGCCCCCTTGATCCCGGTCAACCTTTCGTAGATCAGGTCGCTGATGCGGTGCGCCGCCACGCGCAGCCCGGTGCGGGTACTTGGCAGCCGGAACCCGAGCAGCCGTCGCTGGTTGAACAGATCGAACAATTCGAACTGGATCACATAGTTGCCGTCGCTTTGCGGCAACAACCGGCCAACCACGATGATTTCGAGACCCAGCAGGCGCCAGTCCTCGAAATCGATACCCTGCTCGTCGACCGGTTGTTCCAGCATGTCGTGTGGATCCATCGTGTCGAAACGACCGCTGTTGGCCAGATCCGCGGCGATAACGGCCGACACATCCAGCGGTGGTCTGGCCAGCCCGCCCCGCCACTCGAACGGCACGACCGCGATCGGTACCGCCTCGTCGACACCGGCGGTAATTTCGATGGTCAACTGGGCCTGGGCCGAGGCGGCAAAACCGGCAAGCAAAATTGCACCCAACGGGTTAACGAGAAGTTTTTTCAAAGAACGGCTCCGTCAGTTTTCAGGCTTGAAAATAAAAATGATGTTTCGTTCGAACAAATTTGGATCGGGCGGCTCCGGCAATGGCGATGCCTTGAAAACAGCTGCCTCGATCGAACGACGGGTCGCTTCATCGGCGTTGCACTCGGCGATGCGAACGTTGATGACTTCCCCACCGGGAATCTGGCTGATATTCACCGTGCACTCGACCCCGGGCCTGGCGCTCGGCGGCCGGATCCAGTTACGCCTGACCTTCTGTCCGATCGTCGCCTTGTAC
>BFAU01000203.1 GCA_008975185.1 bacterium MnTg04
AAATGAAGGTGCTGGCCGATGTCGGCTTGCTGGGTCTGCCGAATGCCGGCAAGTCCACGCTGATTCGCTCGGTCTCGGCGGCGCGACCCAAGGTGGCCGATTATCCATTCACGACGCTTTACCCGAACCTTGGCGTCGTTTATGTCGGTCCCCAGCAGAGTTTTGTGGTTGCGGATATTCCGGGTCTTATAGAGGGGGCAGCCGATGGCGCCGGTCTCGGCATCCAGTTTCTCAAGCATCTGCAAAGGACCCGGCTGTTGTGGCATATCGTCGATATTGCGCCGATGGAAGGCACCGGCGATCCGGTCAACGACGCCAGGGCGATCGTGGCGGAACTCGAGAAATTCAGCCCGGACCTGGCAGAGCGTGAGCGCTGGCTGGTGCTCAACAAACAGGACTTGATGTTGCCCGACGAGGCGGAGCGGCGTTGCCAGGAGATCGTCGATGGCCTGGGCTGGCAAGGACCGGTGTTCAGGATCAGCGCATTGAGCAATGAAGGCACCAAGGAACTGGCGGGCGCAACGGCAAACCACCTGGAAAAGCTGACCGAGGAAAAAAAGGAGCGCCCGTAGGAGAGCCCTAAGGCCCGATAGGAAGACCAAACACACCCGTAGGAGGGGGGGCCCCCTCAGGCCCGATAGGAAGACCAAACACACCCGTAGGAGGGCCTTCAGGCCCGATGGGAAGACCAAACACACCCGTAGGAGGGCCCTCAGGCCCGATTAGAAAACCCGGGCCACGGGGAAAAAATAAATCTGTGGCCTTATAAAAAAAGGCCGGATCAACCGGCCTTTTTTCAATGCAGCCCGGAAAGGGCGGAAAAAAACTTATTCCATATCCTTGATGTGCTGGTTCAAACGGCTTTTGTGCCGCGCAGCTTTGTTTTTGTGGATGATGCCCTTGTCGGCCATGCTGTCGATGGTTGGCGATGCTGCTTTGTAGGCCGTACTGGCCGCTTCCTTGTCGCCACTGGCAATCGCGACCACGACCTTCTTGATGGAAGTGCGCAGGCTCGAGCGCTGTGCCATGTTGTGGGCGCGGCGCACCGTGTTCTGCCTCGCGCGTTTCTTGGCTGATTTGATATTGGCCACTGTCAAAAGCTCCGTCTAAAAACCGGCCCTGGACCGCGTGCGGCCGAGGGCTCGAAAAGCCCGGTATTCTCAGTATTTTCAGCGGCTTTGTCAATGCCGGAGGGGGGCTGAGAGAGTCAAAAAAGGCGGGAAAGGGGGGCAGGCATATTTTTTGGTTTTTTATCGGGCCTGAAGGCCCTCCTACGGGCGCGGTTTGTTTTCCTCATCGAGCCTGAACGCCCTCCTGCGGGCGCGATAAACGATTCTGGTGTCTTTTCCGGCTAATATTGCGCTTATGCACCGGAACGCAGATCAGTGAGCCGTAATCTTTTCCGATCCACGTCCGTGGTCGGTGGCATGACCTTGCTTTCGCGGGTTTTCGGGTTGCTCCGGGATATGGTGTTTTCCCGGTTTTTTGGCGCCGGCCTAGTCATGGATGCCTTCTTCGTGGCGTTCAAGATTCCCAATTTCATGCGTCGGCTGTTTGGCGAGGGCGCGTTTTCCCAGGCTTTCGTGCCGGTCATTTCGGAATACAAGACCACCCGCGAGCCTGAAGAGGTCCGCGAGCTCGCCGAAGCCACGGCCGGCACCCTGGGTTTCTTGCTGCTGGTCGTCACGGTCATCGGCGTGTTTGCCGCGCCGGTGCTGATCGTCTTGTTCGCCCCGGGCTGGTTTATGGACGAGCCCGAGAAGTATTCCCTGGCGACATCGATGCTGCGGCTGACTTTTCCCTATTTGTTGTTCATATCGCTGACGGCGCTGGCCGGCGGAATCCTGAACACCTACGGCCGATTTGGCTCGCCGGCCTTTACGCCGGTGCTGCTCAACCTGGTCCTGATCGGCTTTGCAATCCTGGTTGCGCCGACCAGCGCCAACCCGGGTGTGGCGCTTGCCGCCGGTGTATTTGTCGCCGGCGTCGTCCAGTTGCTGTTCCAGGTCCCGTTTCTCTGGCGCATCGGTTTCCGGCCGAGGTTTCGCTGGGGAGTTCACCACGAAGGCGTTCGCAAGATTGGCCGCCTGATGCTGCCCGCGCTGTTTGGTTCCTCGGTTGCGCAGATCAACCTGTTGCTGGATACCCTGATCGCTTCCTTCCTGATAACCGGCAGCATCAGCTGGCTTTATTACTCGGACCGGTTGATGGAGTTTCCGCTGGGTGTCTTCGGTATCGCGCTGGCCACTGTCATCCTGCCCGGGTTGTCAAAAAATCATGCCAGCCAGGACCGGGCTGAGTTTTCCGCGATGCTGGACTGGGCGCTCCGGCTGGTTTGGCTGATCGCGGTCCCGGCGGCGATCGGTCTGCTGGTCCTGGCCAGACCCATGCTGACGACCATTTTTCAATATGGCGTGTTTGACGGCCGGGATGTGCACATGGCCGGTTTCAGCCTGATGGCCTATGCGCTGGGATTGCTTGGATTTACGCTGGTCAAGGTGCTGGCGCCGGGATATTTCTCCCGCCAGGACACCAAAACACCGGTGCGAATCGGATTGATTGCCCTGGCGGTCAACCTGGTTTTGAACCTGTCATTCGTCATCACGATGACCCAAACGGGCTTCGAGGCGCCACACACCGGTCTTGCCCTGGCCACATCGCTGGCCGCTTTCGTCAACGCGGGCCTGTTGTATCGGGGCTTGCGCCGCGAGGGTGTCTATCTGCCCGGCCCGGGCTGGGGCGGCCTGATTTCGAAAGTCGTGTTTGCCAGCTCGGTCATGGCGATCGGTATTGCTTACCTGGCGGGGCCGCTGGATCCGTGGTTGGCGGCGGCCGGGATTACCCGCGTATCCTGGCTGCTGGGCTGCGTGCTGGCCGGCGCTGCTGCGTACTTTGCTACGCTGGCGTTACTGGGCGTCCGGCCTGCTGATTTCCGCAGTGGTTTGCGTGGGAAAAGCGGCGGCCCTTCCGTATAATCTTGCGCTTTTGGGCGGTTCCTGATGGAGTTTTTCCGTGGTTTGCACAGTCTGCCGCCCGACGCGAAGCCGGGGCCGGGGCCTTGCGTCGCGACCATCGGCAATTTTGACGGTGTGCACCGCGGTCATCAGCAACTGATCGGCGATCTGAAGAAGGAAGGGGAACGGAGAAAGCTGCCGGTTGCGGTCGTGGTTTTCGAACCCACGCCGCAGGAGTTTTTCGCAGGCGACGGCACGCCGGCCAGGCTGACGCGATTCGGTGAGAAATATCACTTGCTCGAAGACGCAGGGGTGGACAAGCTGGTTTGTCTCAAGTTTGGCAGCGAATTGTCGGCGATGAGCCCGAGCGAATTCGTGCAGCGGTTACTCGTTGGTGGCATGCAGCTAAGGCACCTGGCGATCGGCGATGATTTTCGATTCGGCAAAGACCGGGCCGGCGATTTCAGTTTCCTGGTGCAGTCGGGGGAACAGGCGGGTTTTACGGTCGCCAGGACGGATAGCTTTGTGCTGGATGCTGCCAGGGTCAGCAGCAGTGGAATTCGCCAGGCGCTGAAACAGGGCGACCTGGCGCAGGCGGAGCGCTGGCTGGGCAGGCCGTACGGCATGACGGGGCGGGTGATCGAAGGCGAAAAGCTGGGACGCCGGCTGGGATTTCCCACCGCCAATATTCATCCACGGCGGACGGTGTGCCCGGTGCACGGCATTTACGCGGTGCGGGTAAACGGCGCGGGCCTCGAGCGGTGGCCCGGCGTGGCGAGTATCGGCAGCCGGCCGACGGTGACCGCTGGCGAGGAAATCGTACTGGAGGTGCACCTGTTCGATTTCTCGGGCAATCTTTACGGCGCATCGCTGGAAGTACTGCTATTGCACAAACTGCGGGAAGAGAAGCATTTTGCGAGCGTCGAGGCATTGACCGAAGCGATGAAAGACGACGCCGACCAGGCCCGGCAGGTGTTGGGTTTGAAAAGGAACTGATGTGACGGACAGGGATTACAAGGCCACGATCAATCTGCCGAAAACGGTGTTCCCGATGAAGGCCAACCTGGCCAACCGGGAACCCAGGATGCTGGAGCAATGGCAGCAGCGGCGGCTGTATGCCAAATTGCGCGAGATATCCAAGGACAGGCCCCGGTTTTTGCTGCTCGACGGGCCGCCATACGCGAACGGGCCGATCCATATCGGACACGCCCTCAACAAGGTCCTCAAGGACATTATCGTCAAAAGCCGGACGCTTGACGGTTATGATGCGCCCTACATCCCCACCTGGGATTGCCATGGCTTGCCGATCGAACTGCAGGTCGAGAAAAAGAAGGGCCGGGTCGGCCAAAAAATCGATGCGCGCGAGTTTCGCCAGGCCTGCCGCGACTTTGCACAAAAACAGATCGATGATCAGCAAAAGGACTTTATTCGCCTTGGTGTGATGGGCGACTGGGACAACCCTTCGTATACGATGCATGCATCTTACGAGGCGGCCCAACTCAGGGGCATCGCCAAAATCCTGGCGAACGGGCATATCTACAAAGGATACAAGCCGGTGCACTGGTGCCTGGATTGCCGCTCGGCGCTGGCGGAGGCCGAAGTCGAATACCAGGACAAAAGCTCGCCCGGTATCGATGTGCGTTTTGCCGCGGTAAATCCTGAGTCCATCAACGCGCTGTGCGGTGAAAGCGGCGATGCGGCGGTGGACATTCCGATCTGGACCACGACGCCGTGGACTTTGCCCGCCAACCAGGCGGTGGCCGTGCACCCGGAGCTGGACTACGTGCTGGTGGAGACGGAGTCGGCCGGAAATCCATCGCGTCTGCTGTTGTCGGCGGCCCTGCTCGAATCGGCGATGAAACGCTACTCCATTGAAAAATATAAAGTTATTGGAAGATGCATCGGCTCCGACCTGCGCGGGCAATTACTGCAGCATCCCTTCTATGATCGCCAGGTCCCGGTGATCACCGGGGACTATGTCACCATCGAGGCGGGCACCGGCGCCGTTCACACCGCGCCGGGCCATGGTCAGGAAGACTTTGCCGCCGGTATCGAGAACGATCTGCCGATGGAAAATCCGGTTGGCGGCAACGGCTGTTTTATCGCCGGCACGCCGCTGGTCGAAGGGCAACATGTATTCGAGGCCAACGATTTCATCATCGATCTGTTGGCAGAAAAAGATGTATTGCTGTGCCGTGAAACGGTCGAGCACAGTTACCCGCATTGCTGGCGCCACAAAACGCCGCTGATTTTTCGCGCGACGCCCCAGTGGTTCATCGGCATGGACCAGGCCGGTTTGCGCCAGCAGGCTCTTGCCGAGATCGGCAAAGTGGAGTGGATACCCGACTGGGGCAAAGCCCGGATCGTGGGCATGGTGGACGGGCGGCCGGACTGGTGCATTTCCAGGCAAAGGACCTGGGGCGTGCCGATTCCCTTTTTTATCCACAAAGACACCGATGAATTGCATCCGGACAGTGCGGTCCTGATTGCCAAGGTGGCCACGCTGGTCGAACAAGATGGCGTGGACGCCTGGTTCGATCTGGATGTCAAGAAACTGCTGGGTAAAGATGCGGATGACTACGTGCAGGTGCGCGATATCGTCGATGTCTGGATGGACTCGGGCATGATGCATCATTGCCTGGTCGGTACGCGGCCGGAAACCGTACCGCCTGCCGAACTTTACCTGGAAGGCTCGGACCAGCATCGCGGCTGGTTCCAGTCCTCGTTATTGACTTCGGTGGCGATGAATGGCCAGGCGCCGTACAGGCAAGTGCTGACGCACGGTTTCACGGTCGACGAAAACGGTCGGAAGATGTCGAAGTCGCTGGGCAACGTCATCGCCCCGCAGAAAGTCGTTAATGTCCTGGGCGCCGATGTTTTGCGTCTGTGGGTGGCCGCCACCGACTATAGCGGGGAAATCAGCGTATCCGATGAAATCCTGAAGCGTTCCGCCGATTCCTACCGTCGGATTCGCAACACCTTCCGGTTCCTGCTGGGCAATCTGGACGGTTTCGACCCGGCCACCGACATGCTGCCGGTGGACCAGTGGCTGGCTCTCGACCGCTGGGCGCTGGACCGGGCCATGGCGTTGCAGGACGAAGTGATCCGGGCTTATCGCAGTTATGAGTTCCACCATATTTACCAGAAAGTCCATAATTTTTGCGTCAAGGATATGGGCGGATTTTATCTCGATATCATCAAGGACCGTTTGTACACGACCCCGGGCGAGGGCAGGATCCGCCGGTCGGCGCAATGCCTGATGTTCCACGTCGCCGAGGCGATGGTCCGCTGGTTGGCGCCGATTATCAGTTTTACCGCCGAAGAAGTCTGGGAGAACCTACCGGGGGAGCGCGAAGAGTCGGTATTTTTCTCGACCTGGCATGGGTGGCCGAAACTCCCGGCTGCCGATACGGGGCTGGACTGGGATC
>BFAU01000204.1 GCA_008975185.1 bacterium MnTg04
AACGATTATACGAACACCTTTTTCACGATCCTGAAAGGCGCGGTCGAGGTGGAGGCCGGCGGTGGGCAGAAGATAGACATTGCAGAGGGTCAATTCTTCGGAGAGATCAGTCTGCTGTCCGGGCGCAGGCGCGCGGCCACCGTTCGGGCAGCCGAGTCCTGCGTGTTACTGGAGTCACCGCGCCGGGAAATGATCAAGCTGATGAACTCCTACGCCGATGTTCGTCGCGTGGTCGATGAGCACTTCATCATTCGGACCTTGCGGGCGACCCTGGTGCCCGAAGCGCCGTTCGAAGAACTGCATGAGGTCGCGAAAGCGGCGGAACTGAAATCCTACAAGGCGGGGGACATATTATTCTCGGAGGGCGACGAAGCCGACAGCGTGCATCTGATTCGCAGCGGCTCAGTTTCGATCTCGAAACGAATCGGCGGCCGCGACATCGTCACGTCATATCTCGCCGCCGGCAATTACGTCGGTGAAATGGGCCTCCTTGGCAACGCCAACCGCTCGGCTACGGTGTGCGCGACCGTGGCGACAGAGTCGATAAGCCTGGACGCCGTCACGTTCCTGTCGATGCTGGACCGAAATCCCGGGCTAAGGAGCCGCGTTCAGAAAAAGGTTCGCGAGCGGATCAGTGAAAACCTGCGCATGGAAGCGCAGCCGGAGGCCGGCGACATCATTACCTTTCTCATGCAGCAGGGACTCGGCGAGGCCACGGATGTTCTGCTGATCGACGAGTCCCTCTGTATCGGTTGCGACCATTGCGAGAAGGCCTGCGCGGAGACGCATGGTGGCACTTCGCGCCTCGATCGTGCGGCCGGACCGACGTATGCGCAGGTGCATGTCCCGACCTCATGCCGTCACTGCGAAGACCCGCATTGCATGAAGGATTGTCCTCCCGATGCGATCCACAGGGCGCCGAACGGCGAGGTCTATATCGCGGACAGTTGCATCGGTTGCGGAAATTGCGAGCGCAACTGCCCTTATGACGTGATTCAGATGGCCAGCGCCAAGGAAAAACCGACGGGATTGCTGACCTGGATGCTGACCGGCAGTGGGACCGCGCCGGGTCAACGCGAGGTGGCCGCGGAAACGGCATCGGAAAAGAAGGCAGTGAAGTGTGACATGTGCAAGGACCTGTCTGGTGGGCCTGCGTGCGTGCGCGCCTGCCCGACCGGAGCGGCGATCAGAATGAGCCCGTCCGAATTCGTCACGCTGGCCAAACGGGCAGGCTGACATGCAAGAGTCGATCGTCAGGTACAACCGCTACCGCTATCTGTGGGTGGCGCTGGGGCTGTGTGCGGCCGCCGTCCTCGCCTATGCGCTGCAGGACCCACAGGAACCACCTAACGGTGGCACGGCTCTTGGTTACACACTCGGCACGCTGGGCGCCCTGCTGATCGTCTGGCTTGCCTGGTTCGGCGTGCGCAAGAGGCAATACTCGTCGACGGCGGGCACCGTACAGGGTTGGCTCTCGGCCCATGTGTACCTTGGTCTCGCGCTCATCCTTGTGGTTTTGCTGCACTCCGGTTTCCAGTTCGGCATGAACGTGCACACGCTCGCCCTGGTGCTGATGATTCTCGTCGTGCTGAGCGGCATTTTCGGCGTCTATATGTATATCAAGTATCCGCTGCGGCTGAACGAGAATCGCCAGGGCGCCGGCCGGTCTGATCTGGTCGATCAGATCGACGACATCGATCGCCGGGCAAAGCGTGTCGCAGGGGGGCTGCCGAGAGGATATGGCGAGCTGATCCATAGCGGTATCAACCGCACGGTGGTCGGTGGGTCCGCGTGGGCGATGATCGCCGGCCGCGACAATTCACAGGTCGTATTGCCCACGGGTGACGAATATACAGTCGTTGCAAACCCTGGCCAGGAGGCGGCACTGGACTGGCTCGCCGAGCAGCAGTCACGCAGTATGGACGCCGAGACGGCCGCCAAGATGGCCGAGTTGTCGGGGTTGCTACGGAACAAGCGGAAACTGCTGGAACGATTGCGGGAAGACATTCGGCTGCAGGCGATGCTCGAAGTCTGGCTGTACTTCCACGTGCCGCTATCCGTGGCTCTGTTGGCGGCCCTCGTCGTTCATATTGTCACCGTGTTCGTGTATTGGTGATGCGATGAGATACCTGATTCGATTCCTGTCTCAGGGTGCTGCCGGGAGCGTCGAGCATTACGACAAGATTGTCGACGATCCGACGATAACAATCGGCCGCGCGACGGATCAGGTTCTGCATCTGAAGGACAAGCGGGCCCGGTTGCAACACGCTCGCATCGAGGCCCGGAACGGGGACGTTCATATTTCGACGCGCGCGCTGGCCGGCGTCACGGTCAATGGGCGCTCGCAACGAGACGCGAAGTTGCGGACCGGCGACGTTATCGAAGTCGGCTCGAACATACTGACGATTATCGAGGCGCCCCCCGGCTTCGATTTCGCATTTACTTTCGAGCTTAGCCCCGACGCGACCAGCGACGAGCTGACATCCCAATTCGGGTCGCTGCGTTTGTCGCAGGTCGCCTGGAGCAAACGACGCCTGTCCTGGGCACTGGCCATCATCGTTATCGTTTTCGCGCTGATAATCCCGGCATCCGGCCTGTTGCATCCGACCGCGGCCGGCATACTCAGGAATACCGCATTGCTGCCGGACGACGGGCTTTGGCTCGCCGGGCCGGTTCACAACAAGCATTCGAAGAGCAGTACACAGTGTCAACACTGCCATACCCAGGCGTTCAATCGCGTCAAAGACGTCGCGTGCCTGGAGTGCCATCAAACCGACCGGCATGTCAATTCGACGGCCACAGAAGCGATACTCGGCGAACGGCGATGCGCAAGCTGTCACCTCGAGCACAACGAACCGCCGGAGCTCGTCAAGCAGCATCAGAATCTTTGTGCGGATTGCCATGCGAATCTGCCGGCAGGTGTGGAGCTGGCAGCCGCCACCGATTTTCTCAAGCAACATCCGGACTTGCAGCCGAGTTTGCTGCGACCGCCGCTGGCGAATGATGGCGACGCCGAATGGACGGTACAACGGATCGCGCTGGATGATCCCCGTCTGATAGACCGTTCGCGGCTCAAGTTTGATCACAGCGTCCATCTCGATGCGGAAGGACTGACGACGCCGGATGATCGGCGTGTTCTGGTCTGCACGGATTGCCACCGGGTCGAGACCGGCGGGGCGCGCATGATTCCGATCTCGATGGACGAGCACTGCAGCGGATGTCATACGCTGAATTTCGATGCCGATGACCCCGATCGGGAAGTCCCGCATGGCGAGCCCGAGAAAGTTCTGCAGATACTGATCGAATACTACAGCGCCCGGTTGCTTGGCGATGATCCCCAGGCGACGGGACAGCGGTTACGGCGGCCGGGCCAGGCTTTGACACGCGAGGACAGGGACCGGGTCGCAGGCGAGGCGCGCAAAAAGGCGATGGCGGTTGCACAGGATATCTTCGAGCGAACCACCTGCGCGAATTGCCACGAGGTCTCCAGTACCGGTGAGGGCGGCGCTGCGCCCTGGCGAGTCGAGGCGGTCAAGCTAACGCAGGAGTTTTATCCGCGCGCCGTTTTTTCACACCAGGCGCACGACACCGAGGCATCGAATTGCGGTCAGTGTCACGCCGCTGTGGAATCCCAGTCATCCGCGGACGTCCTGATGCCCGGGATCGATACTTGTCGCGAGTGCCATGGCAGCGCTGTCGGGCGGAGGAACCACGGCGGGCAGATCGCGAGCACCTGCATCATGTGCCACCGTTTTCACACGCCTGACAAGGGCTCTTACCCGTGAATGCCGTAATCGACGCAGGGAGCCTTTTCGGCGAGCCTGCCTGGACCGGCTGCCGGTTTTTCCTCTTTGCCCTGGCCCTCGTGCTTTTTGGATGCGGCGGCGGGTCGAGCCTGCCACCGGTAGGTGTCGATCCGGCGACACCGCCCGCAGGCTGCAGCGGTTTTTGTGCCGATACGCCAACCAATCTGACAGTCAATGAGGTTGAAGGCGTAATCGCCCGGGCCGTCGCCGAGGCTCAGGCACGTGGTGCATCGGCAACGATCGCGGTCGTCGATCGGGTCGGCAATGTGCTGGCGGTCTTTCGCATGACCGGCGCTGCGGACACGATTACGATCAGGTCACCAGGCCCCGCGGTCAGCGGTGGTCTCGAGGGCGTGAACATTATCCCCGATACGCTCGCGGCGATCGCCAAGGCAATTACCGGCGCTTACCTGTCCAGTGAAGGCAACGCATTCTCGTCTCGTACAGCCAGTCAGATCGTGCAGGATCATTTCAACCCCGGAGAGTTCCTGCAACCGGGTGGACCACTGTTCGGCGTGCAATTCAGCCAGCTTCCCTGCTCCGACCTGGCCCGGCGGCACAGCGGTGCGCCAGGCGTCGGACCGCAGCGGTCGCCGCTGGGCTTGTCGGCCGATCCGGGGGGCCTGCCCTTGTATAAGGAGGGGACCCTGGTCGGCGGCATCGGTGTCATCAGCGACGGCCTTTACAGCGCGGATGCCGATATCACCGACCTGGACATGGATGCAGACGAGTTGATTGCTCTGGCCGGGGCCTTCGATCTTGTGGCGCCCGTAGATCGGCGGGCAAATCAAATTACCGTTGACGGCAAGACGCTGCGCTTCAGCGATGCCTCGACGAATGATTTGATGGCAGACCCATTCACCCCGCCGAGCTTCGCGAGTATCGATGGCGTCGCAGGCGTCCTGACCGCAGTCACCGGGTACAAGACCGGTATGCAGATTGAAACAGGAATCGCGTTCGGCCAGCCGCCGTCCGGCATTCGCCCCGATATCCTCGATTTTCCCGGGCTGGATGCGTTCGTTCTGGTCGATGCCGTCAATGCCGAGAGGTATCGGCCGCGGGCGGGAACCGACGGCGCCGCGGCGCTTACTGCGATCGAGGTCGATGAAATTCTATCGCGCGCCCTGGTGGTCGCGAACCGGGCCCGGGGCCAGATTCGCCGGCCATTGGGTAGCCCCGCACGGGTCACCATATCGGTTGTGGATAGCAACGGCGTTGTACTGGGGATAGTGCGGAGCCGCGACGCGCCGGTTTTTGGCACTGACGTTTCCTTGCAAAAGGCGCGCACGGCCGCGTTTTTCTCATCCAGCGCCGCTGCCGGTGCGCTGAACGGCGTGCCGCCGGCCACTTATCTCGATGGTGGCCTGTCCGTTCTTCGCAAAGAGCCATTGTCACAATATGTTTCCCGGGTCAGGTTATTCCTCGGGCTCCCCACGGCGCTGGCCGATGGCATGATCGCGTTCTCCGACCGGGCGGGTGGCAACCTGTCCAGGCCGTTTTTTCCTGACGGCATCGATGGCAATCCCGAAGGGCCGTTTAGCAAACCAAGCGGTCAGTGGAGCCCTTTTTCAACCGGTCTGCAACTGGATCTGGTGTATAACGCGCTCATCCAGCACGTAGGATTTGTGCTTGGTGTTCCCGGTGTCCCCGATGTGCCCGCTAATTGCACCGGCGTTGATGGATTCGACAATGGCTTTATGCCGGCTGTCGGCGTTATTCCGATCCTGGCCAACGGAATCCAGATTTTCCCGGGCAGTGTGCCGATTTACCGCGGTACCCAGCTGGTCGGGGGTATCGGCGTTTCAGGGGACGGCGTGGATCAGGACGACATGATTGCCTTTCTCGGAGTGCACGAGGCCGCGTTACAACTCGGCACGATCAACAACGCGCAAATCCAGATGCGCGCCGACAACCTGGTACCGCAGGGAACCCGGCTTCGTTACATCAATTGCCCGCCCGCGCCCTATCTCGACAGCGACGAACAAAATGTCTGCGACAATAAATAACCGGGCGTCGGTTGCACTCGCCAGTGCGCTCGTTTTGTTTTCGGCGCCGGCGCCTGGTGAGCAACCGGATCCAGTGGTGGATTCGGTTGTCGTGGAATGTTTGGGCCAGCCTGCTGAATTGCATCGTCGGCGACCGGGGCGTCCGCAGCCTGCACCGTGGCCTTGCGATCCGGATGGACTGCCACCAGCAGTGTGGGGAGACCTGCCCGAACTCGCTTTCGTGCCAGACCGCTGGCGAATCGTCTCGGCGCTCGGGTACCGGGAGCGTTGGTGGGACCCATACAGCGGCAACAATGTACTGAAGGGCGACCGGCCGGCGTTCGGCGATGACTGGTTTTTCAGTCTGAAAGTCGTATCCGATTCAACCTTTGAGTTGCGAAATTTTCCGCTACCGGTGGGTGGCTCCACTACCGAGAGACCCGGCAGTCTCGATATTTTCGGCAGCGGCGATCAACAGGTCTTTAACCAGATGTTGATAGTCGAAACCGTGCTTTACAGAGGCGATACTGTTTTCCGGCCGCCTGACTACGAGTTTCGGTTCGTGCCGGTGTTCAACCTGAACCATGTATCGGTCGATGAACGTGGTGTTTTGAGAGCCAATCCCGAGACGGGTACCAGCCGGAAAGAGGGTTTCGTAGGCATCCAGGGCTTGTTCATCGACAAGCACCTGAGAAATGTTTCGGAGCGCTACGATTTTGACAGCCTGAGAATCGGCATCCAGCCGATCACAGCCGATTTCAGGGGGTTCCTGTTTCAGGACAGCCCGTTTGGTGTCCGGCTTTTCGGTACGCGCGACAACAATCGCTGGCAGTACAACCTCGGCTGGTTCAGACGATTCGAAAAAGACACCAACAGCGGTCTGAACGATTTCCCCAAACAGGGTCTGACGGACGCACTGCGTGACGATGACGTATATCTGTTTAATGTGTATCGGCAGGACTTTCCCTGGCTCGGATTTAACAGCCAGTTTGCGCTGGTGCACAACCGGAACCGGGAAACCGGCGAGGATTTTTATGACGACAACGGTTTTATTATCCGGCCTGCATCGTTGGGAACGGAGAAGCTGCGTCAATATGACGTTAGCTATGTAGGGCTAAACGGCGATGGTCACATCGGCCGCTGGAATCTGACACTCTCCGGTTACTTTGCTTTTGGAGAAGAAACGCCGAGTGTTTTCCGTGACGGCAAAACGGACATACGCGCATTTTTCGCCGCGGCGGAAACCTCGATTGATTTCGACTGGTACCGACTACGGGCAACCGTAGTTTATGCGAGTGGCGATGACGATCCGTTCGATGATCGCGCCACCGGTTTCGATGCCATACTCGAAAACCCGCTGATTGCCGGCGCCGACACCAGTTTCTGGATTCGTCAGGCAATACCCTTTATCGGTGGTGGCAAAGTCGCGCTTTCGGGTCAGAATGGCTTGCTGAATTCGTTGCGGGCATCGAAGGGTCAGGGGCAATCCAATTTTACGAACCCCGGTCTGAGCCTGGTTGGTCTTGGCGCGGACCTGGACCTGACGTCACGGCTCAGGCTTTCGATCAATCTGAATCAACTTTGGTTCAACGAAACGGCGGTACTCGAGGCCAGCCGCAACCAGAGTGGAATTTCCAAGAATATAGGATTGGATGCTTCCTTGTCGCTTACCTATCGGCCCCTGATTTCGCAAAACATCATCCTGCGCCTGTCGGCGTCAGGCTTGTTACCCGGCGCCGGCTACAAAAATCTATTCGGCGATGACAAACCGTATGCCCTATTGGCCAACCTGGTACTGGATTACTGATGGCGAGAGGCGCACCACATAGTCTGCTAAGTACATACC
>BFAU01000205.1 GCA_008975185.1 bacterium MnTg04
CTCGATACAGGCTTCCATGACCGACCAGATCTCCAGCAATCGCCCGCGGACTTGCTCCTCGGGGCAGTCGGCGGTCTCGTTCGCCAGGATCAGTTCAGCCAGCTTGAGGTCGTTATCGTTGGCCATTTGCAGCAATTCTTCGGCGTTTTCGAATACATAGGGCAGGTCGACGGCCTGCCGGTTGGCAGTTGCCGACGATTTGCCATGCTCGTCCATGACAAAACCACCACCGATCGAATAAAACTCTTCTGCCAGCAGTGTCTCACCCTTCGCGTCCAGCGCACTGAAGCGCATGCCATTGGTATGCAAAGGCAGCAACTGGTCGTGATGAAAAAGCAAATCCAGCGCCTGGTCGAACTTCGCCGGGTGTTTGCCAAGTATATTCAAACTGCCATCCGCAACGATCCTGGTCAGGGTTGCCTCGACGCGGTCGGGATCGACAAGATGCGGTTGCTCCCCCTCGAGACCGAGCATCAGCGCGCGGTCGGTGCAATGGCCCTTGCCGGTCGCCGCCAGCGATCCATAAAGCTGGCAGGCGACGCGATCGACATCGCCGAGCAGGCCCTGGTCTTCCAGATCGAGGGCAAACTGGCGCGCCGCATTCATCGGGCCCATCGTGTGCGAACTGGATGGCCCGATGCCGACCTTCAGGATGTCGAAAATGCTGATGCTCATGGTGTTCGACTATACGTCAGTCCGTTTCCAGCGACAGCAGGCTGGCGTTGCCGCCGACGGCCGCGGTGTTGATCGTGATGGTCTTTTCGCTGGCAAAACGGTGCAGATAGAAAGGCCCGCCCGCTTTCGGGCCGGTACCAGACAAACCGCAGCCGCCGAACGGCTGGACGCCGACCACGGCGCCCACCATGTTGCGGTTGACATAGACGTTGCCGACGTTGGCGACGCGCGCTATATGCCTGGCTGCCCCATCGATACGGCTATGCACACCCAGGGTCAGGCCAAAACCGGTCCGGTTGATCGCAGCGATCATCTGGTCGAGCTCCGTCGCCTTGTAGCGAACGATATGCAATACGGGCCCGAATACTTCCTTCTCAAGCACATCGATCGCCGGAATTTCCACCGCCAGCGGCGTCACGTAAGACCCGTCGTCCAGGCCCGCGGGAATTTCGCTGCGGGCGACCACCTCGCCCAGCTCGCTGATCTTGTCGATGTGATCGTTGAGCATGCGTTGCGCTTCGTTGTCGATGACCGGACCGATATCGGTAGACACCAGCGCAGGATCGCCGATCGTCAGTTCCGCCATGTAACCGGCCAGCAACTCGATGACGCGCGGCGCTATTTCTTCCTGCAGGCAAAGCACCCGCAGTGCGGAACACCGCTGTCCGGCGCTGTTGAACGCGGATTGCACGACGTCCTTGACCACTTGCTCGGGCAGGGCCGAACTGTCGACGATCATCGTGTTCTGACCGCCGGTTTCGGCGATCAAAACGGCAATCGGCCCGTCACGCCCGGCCAGGCTGCGATTGATCCTCTGCGCCGTCGCCATCGAACCGGTAAAGGCGACGCCGGCGACCCGTGGGTCACTGACCGCCGCAGCGCCGATGACGGCGCCTGCGCCAGGCAAAAAGTGCAGGACATTGCCGGGGATGCCCGCCTCGTGCAGCAACTCCACGGCCTTGGCCGCCACCAGTGAAGTCTGCGCCGCCGGCTTGGCGAGCACCGTATTCCCGGCAGCCAGCGCGGCAGCTACCTGGCCGGTAAAAATTGCCAGCGGGAAATTCCAGGGACTGATGCAGACGAAAACGCCGCGCCCGCGCAGCAACAGGTGGTTGCTCTCGCCGGTCGGCCCCGGCAAGGACACGGCCTCGGAGAAATCACGCCTGGCGCAGGCGGCATAGTAGCGCAGGAAATCGATCGCTTCGCGCAGTTCGGCGACGCCATCCGGCACGCTCTTGCCGGCTTCGCGAACGCACATGGCGAGAAGTTCTCCGGTGTTGGCTGCGAACAGGTCCGCAGCGCGCTCCAGGCAATCGGCACGCTCGCTGGCGGGTGTCCGGTCCCAACCCGGGTAAGCATCGCTTGCGCTGTCCAATGCCGATACGACCTGAGCGGCGCTGGCATACTCGACTCGCCCGACTCGCTGTTTATTGTCCGCCGGATAAAAAACCTCGTGTTTGTCACCGGCCAATCGCTTGCCGCCAACGACGGGGCCGGCTCGCCAATCGCGGCCCGCAGCCGCGGCCATCTGCGCAGCCAGTGCCTCGAGTTGTGCGTGGTCGGAAAAATTGACGCCTGCCGAATTTTTCCGCTCCGCCCCGTACAAACCGCTCGGCAACGGGATTTTTGTGTGCGGGATGGATGCAAGTTGCCCGACCTCGTGTACCGGGTCGGCGACGATCTCCGCGATCGGCTCTTTTTCATCGACGATGCGATTGACGAAGGAACTGTTGGCGCCATTTTCGAGCAGACGGCGCACCAGGTACGGCAGCAGGTCTTCATGTTTTCCCACCGGCGCATAGACCCGGCAGGTGATATTCAGTTTTTTCTCGCCGACCACTTCGTCATACAACTCTTCGCCCATGCCGTGCAGGCGCTGAAACTCGAAACTGTCGGCGGATTTCACGGCGCCGTCCGCCGCAGCCATCAGCACGATGCTGGCAACCGTGTGCGCGTTATGGCTGGCGAATTGCGGGTAGATCGCGTCCCTGGCCGCCAATAGATCGCGAGCACAGGCCAGGTACGATACATCGGTATTCGGTTTGCGCGTGTACACCGGGTAGCCGGCCAGGCCGTTCTCCTGCGCCAGCTTGATCTCGGTATCCCAGTACGCTCCCTTGACCAGCCGCACCGGGATTGTTCTGCCGCATTCCCGGGCCAGGCCGACCAGCCATTCGATCTGTGCGCGTGCGCGTTTTTGATAAGATTGCAAGGCCAGGCCGAAGCCTTCCCAGCCGGCCAGCGACGGTGAACGGTAGACCGCCGCAAACACCTCCATCGATATTTCCAGTCGATCCGCTTCCTCGGCATCGATCGTCAACGCGATCCGCTCCGCTTTGGCCTGCTCGGCCAGCGCCAATAACCTGGGCGTCAATTCGTTCAGCACTCGCGTGCGCTGGCCAAACTCGTAACGCGGAAACAGCGCCGACAACTTGACCGATATGCCCGGCGCTTCGTTGATATCCGTGCCTTTGGCCAGGCTTTTCCCAATCTCTTCGATGCCCTGGCTGTAGGCCTCGAAATAACGCAAGGCATCGGCTTTGCTCAGCGCCGCCTCGCCGAGCATGTCGAAGGAATGCCGGTAAGCCTGGTTTTCGCCGCTGACCGATCGCTTCAGCGCCGCGCGTATATTGCGCCCCATGACAAACTGATGACCCATGATGCGCATGGCCTGGCGCATCGCGGTCCTGATCACCGGCTCGCCCAGGCGGCCGGCGATCCGCGCCAGGTATCCCGCGGGATTTTCCAGCGCTTCCCGGTCCGGTTTGATGATATGGCCGGTCAGCATCAGGCCCCAGGTCGATGCGTTGACGAATACGGAGTCGCTGGTACCGAGGTGATCTTTCCAGTTGCCCGCGGAAATCTTGTCGGCGATCAGGCGATCCGCGGTATCGGCATCGGGAATTCGCAACAGCGCCTCGGCCAGGCACATCAACACCACGCCTTCTTGTGAGGACAAATCGTATTTTTTCAAGAAGGCATCCAGGCCCCCTTTTTTCTTCCGGTTGCGACGAACCGCTTCCACCAGGCAGGTTGCATGGCGGCTGACCGTAGCCGCCTGCTCGTCTGTCAGGCGTGCGCGCTCCACAAGACCGCCAACGATTTCGCTTTCGTCGGCGAGATAAAAAGCATTGATGGCACGACCCACGGCGGACACCGGTGCATCCTGCGCGGAAAAAATAAATCCGCCGCTTTGGTTTTCCCCTTTGGTGGAGGTCTGCATGGTCTGCTCTCAACGATGAACGCGGAAGCGGATTTTAGACTGGAACCACCGGCAAAGCACCAATCTCCCGAGGTGAACTCGAAACTATTGCCGTCCAGTCGCCAGCCAGCTAATCCTTGCCCAGCGATCTGCGGATGTTTCGTCTTTGCCGTTTGTCCGGTCTCCCGGCGGGCGCCGGTGCACGGGCGGTACCCGCCTTGTGCCTGGCAGCCGCATCCAGCCTCGCCGTTGCCGTGTCCGTGGTTTCCGTATACAGCATCGCCGCCTCTTTGGGCGGACCCCGGCGAGTCGCAAAATCGACGATCCTCAATTGCTGTATATAGCCTTCGCGCCTGATCGCCAGCAGGTCATCTTGCTCCAGCGACCGCGATGGCTTGACGCGGCCACCGTTGACCCGTACATGGCCGGCGCGAATCTCGCGGGCCGCCAGCACGCGGGTCTTGAACAGCCGCGCCTGCCACAACCATTTGTCGAGTCTTGGTTTTTCCATACGCAGCTCATCGAAGCCCTGACCGGCGTTATTGTACTGCTATAATTCGCCACTGTTTGCCGCCAGGAGCGATGACGTGGACCAGGCATTTTTGAACCGCTTGCGCAGCGACACTGAAGAACTGAAAACAGCGGGGCTATTCAAAGCCGAGCGGGTCATCCTTTCGCAGCAACAAGCCAACATCCAGATCGCCGATGGCAGCGAGGTCCTGAACTTCTGCGCCAACAATTATCTCGGCCTGGCGAATCATCCGGCATTGATCGAGGCGGCGCACGCAGCGCTCGACCGATATGGCTATGGCATGGCATCGGTTCGTTTTATCTGCGGCACGCAAAGCGTGCACAAAGAACTCGAGGAACGCATCAGCGGATTCCTGGGGACCGAAGAAACGATCCTCTACCCTTCGTGTTTTGACGCCAATGGCGGTCTTTTTGAAACCTTGCTGGATACTGAGGACGCGATCATCAGCGATGAACTCAATCACGCAAGCATCATTGACGGCGTACGTCTTTGCAAGGCGCAACGATTTCGCTACCGCAATAACGATATGGACGATCTCGAGCGGCAACTAAAGGCTGCCAAAAATGCCCGCGTAAAGCTGATAGTGAGCGATGGCGTTTTTTCGATGGACGGGGTCATCGCCAGGCTGAAAGACATCTGCGACCTGGCGGACCGATATGGTGCAATGGTCATGGTCGATGACGCGCATGCGACGGGCTTTATGGGGCAGCGGGGTCGTGGCACCCATGAGTACCGTGAGGTGATGGGCCGCGTCGACATTCTGACCGGGACCCTGGGCAAGGCCCTCGGTGGCGCTGCCGGTGGTTACACGGCGGCCGGCAAGGAAGTGGTCGGCTGGCTGCGCCAGCGTTCGCGGCCGTATCTCTTCTCCAACGCCATCGCGCCGGTGGTCGCGGCAGTTTCTATCAAGGTACTGGAAATGCTGGAGATGGATACCGGTCTGCGCGACAAACTACACAAGAACGCCGCCTATTTCAGGAAGAAAATGAGCGCGCTGGGTTTCGACCTGGTTCCGGGGGAACATCCCATTATCCCGGTGATGCTGGGCGACGCCAGACTTGCCGGCCGGATGGCCGACTCGATGCTCGACGAAGGAATTTACGTAATCGGTTTTTCATTCCCCGTGGTCCCGAAAGGCAAAGCCAGGATCAGGACCCAGATGTCGGCAGGCCATGAAACAGAGCATCTTGATCGAGCCATCGCCGCGTTTGGCAAAGTGGGTCGTGAATTAGGCATCATCTCCTGAGGAAAAACCATGAAGGCACTGGTTAAAAAGAAATCGGAACCCGGCATCTGGATGGGTGAAGTCGAGACGCCTGCAGTGGGACACAACGATGTTTTGATCAAGATCGGCAAGACTGCGATCTGCGGCACCGACATCCATATTTACAACTGGGATGACTGGGCCAGGCAGACCATCCCGGTCCCCATGCACGTCGGCCATGAATTCGTCGGCGAAATCGTGGAAACCGGCAGCGAGGTCGATGGTTGCCAAGCGGGAGACCGGGTCTCCGGTGAGGGTCACATTACCTGTGGCTATTGCCGCAATTGCCGGGCCGGGCGTCGTCATCTGTGTAGAAACAGCAAAGGTGTAGGCGTTGATCGCCCCGGATGTTTCGCCGAATTTTTATGCATCCCCGCACAAAACGTTTTCAAGCTGCCAGACTCGATCGGCGACGATATCGCCGCGATTCTGGATCCGCTGGGTAACGCAACTCACACTGCCTTGTCGTTCGACCTGGTTGGTGAGGACGTACTGATCACCGGCGCCGGACCGATCGGCATCATGGCCGTCGCGATCGCCCGCCACGCTGGCGCGCGGCACGTGGTTATCACCGATGTCAACGACTTTCGTCTGGATCTCGCCAGCAAGATGGGCGCAAGCGTCGCCCATAACGTGGCCAATGGTTCGCTCGAAAAGGTGATCGACGCACTGGGCATGACCGAAGGCTTCGATGT
>BFAU01000206.1 GCA_008975185.1 bacterium MnTg04
CCAGTTGTCTGGCGGGCAGGAACAAAGAGTAGGCATTGCGCGCGCCATCATTGCCGACCCGACTTTGCTGCTTTGTGACGAGCCCACCGGCGATCTGGACAGAAAAGCCGGCGATGAAGTGCTGGATTTGCTGGAGGCGCTGAACGAGGAGCAAGGCAAGACCATCATCATGGTTACCCATGACCCGCACGCGGCACGGCGGGCGAAGCGTATTCTGTATCTCGACAAAGGGACGCTGGGTACAGAGCCGGTCGAATGAAATTCCTGCCGCTGATCTGGAGTAGCCTGGCGCGCAAAAAAGTGCGTACGGTGTTCACCCTGTTGTCGGTGTTCATTGCGTTTCTTCTGTTCGGTTACCTGTCGGCTATCAAGGCGGCGTTTCAAGGCGGCGTCGATATCGCCGGTGTGGATCGCCTGATCATGGTCCACAAGATGTCGTTGATAAATCCGCTGCCGTTTGCCTACAAGCGGCGTATCGAGACGACCGAGGGGATAAGCGCGGTTACGCAGGCTTCATGGTTTGGCGGTTATTACCAGGAACAGAGGAATTTCTTCGCGCAATTCCCGGTGGATCCACAGGGTTATCTGGATATGTATCCCGAGATATCCGTGCCCGAGGAGCAAAAACAGGCCTGGTTCGCGGATCGTGGCGGTGCGTTGATCGGGAGGGGTATCGCCAATCGTTTTGGCTGGCAACCCGGCGACCGCATACCGTTGATTTCGCCGATCTGGCGGAACAAGGATGGCGGCAACACCTGGGAATTCACCATATCCGGTATTTTCGACGCCGGTGTCGAAGGGTTCGATACCAGCAACATGATTTTCCATCACGAGTATTTTGACGAGGGCAGAGCCTGGGGCGACGGGCTGGTCGGCTGGTACATCATTCGCGTGGACGATCCCGAGCGGCTCCAGGACAAGGCGAAAGAACTCGACGCGATGTTTGCCAATTCGCCGAGGGAGACCAAGACCACGTCCGAGAAAGAGTTTCTGCAGGGCTTCGTCGACCAGGTCGGCGATATCGGTGCAATCTTCACGGCGATCATCAGCGTGGTTTTGTTTACCCTGTTCCTGATTACCGGTAATACGATGGCGCAATCGGTACGCGAACGGACCGCCGAACTGGCGGTCATGAAAGTGGTCGGGTTTTCGCGGCGCAGATTACTCAGCATGGTGCTGTCGGAGTCAATGCTCGTTGCGGTGCTCGGCGGCGGCGCTGGCCTGGGGACGGCCTGGCTGATCGTGACCACCGGTGGCGATCCGACCAACGGATTTTTGCCGGCTTTCTATATTCAGACGAAAGACCTGGTCATGGGCGCATTGCTGGTGATTGGCGTCGGCGCGGTTTCCGGCGCCTTGCCGGCCATGCAAGCCTACCGGCTGGAAAACATTGTCGCGTTGCGCAAGGTGGCTTGATGAACAACTGGATTACACAAGTGGTCACGGTCACCGGTATGAACATCCGCAGCTTGCCGCAACGCTGGGGTTCGACAACGGTTGCGGTTGTCGGTATCGCGGGAGTGGTCATGGTCATGGTCGGTATTCTTTCGATTGCCGCGGGCCTGGTCGACGCCATGACCGACAAGGCGCCCAAAGATATCGCGATCGTGTTGCGCGCCGCCAGTACCGGCGAAATGGACAGCATCATGTCCAGGGATGACGTGACGGCAATATCGGAAGCGCCGGGTATCGCCAGGATCGATGGCAAGTTGCTGATATCGCCCGAACTATTTGTCATCGTGGATGTGCTGCGGCGTTCAACGGGCACTGCATCGAATGTTCCGATGCGTGGCGTGGATGCGAATGTGCTGGCGGTTCGTGACAATGTGCGCATCACCGAGGGCCGGATGTTCGAGGCGGGCCTGAACGAAATCATCGTCGGCAGGGGCGCGCAGGAAATTTTCGAAGGCATCGAACTGGGCGATACCCCGCGCTGGGGTAATAACACCTGGACCGTCGTGGGCGTGATAGAGGCGGACGGCGGTATGCCCGAGTCGGAGATCTGGGCCGATGTCCGCGTTTTGCAGGCCGCGCAAAACAGGGGCAGCACTATTCAGGCCGTGCGGGTCAAGCTGGCATCGCCCGGCGCGTTTGCTGGTTTCAAGGATTTTCTGACCGCTGATCCGCGGGTCAATGTCTCGGTCAAAACGGAAAGCGAGTTCTATTCTGAGCAATCGCGGTTTTTTAGTATATTTATCAACACCATCGGAATATTTGTTGGCGTGATGATGGGGTTGGGCGCGATATTCGGCGCCGTCAACACCATGTACACGGCGGTATCGGCCCGCACCGGGGAAATTGCGACGCTGAGGGCGCTGGGTTTCGGCGCATCGCCGGTCGTTTTTTCGGTCCTGGTCGAGAGCCTGCTGATCGGGCTGGCCGGCGGTTTGATCGGCGCGGCGCTCGCCTACCTGATATTCAATGGCTTTAAGATATCGACCATGAATTTTCAAAGTTTCAGCCAGGTGACGTTTTCATTCGCGGTAACGCCGGCCTTGCTAAAATCAGGCGTCATTTATGCGCTGCTGATGGGGTTTCTGGGTGGATTCCTGCCCAGTATCCGGGCATCGCGGTTGTCCATATCCACGGCCCTGCGCGAGCTGTAAGCCGCAACCACATTTTCCCTCCCTTTTTTGCATCCAAAACCGCTGTGGCAGGTATCTGTATGTCAGGAGCCGGTTTTCAGGCATTTTTCATTCAATACAGGAGAGAAAGTATGAACATCGAATGGGTACCAATAGTCATGTTTATTGCGATCGCGGTGATCGTGGGGCTGTTCATGTATTTCCGTTATCGGGCAAAGCAGGACGTACAGACCACGGTGCAACTGGCGCTGGACAAAGGGCAAGAGCTATCGCCGGAGATGCTCGAAAAGCTGGGCGAATCGTTGCGGTCGCCGAAATCGGATTTGCGCCGTGGAATCCTGGCGATGAGCCTTGGGCTTGCTTTGGTCGCATTCGCCTTTTTGCTCGGTGAAGAAGATGCACAACGTGCGCTGACGGCGGTTGCGGCTTTCCCATTCTTGATTGGCGTTGCATACTTGGGGCTGCATAAATTCGGCAAGCAATGAGAAAGCAAAACCATCGAAAAGATCAGCACAGCCCGGGGGACGCATGTCTCAAGGTGACCAATTACTCGTCGCCCGGGTCGTTGCGCTTCGTGATCAGCAAGCGTTTACCAAGCTGGTCGAGCGCCACCAGTCAAAGGTACGCAATTACCTGCGACAACTGACCCGCGATCCGTCGCTGGCGGACGACCTGGCCCAGGAAACGTTTATCCGGGCCTGGGACAAGATGGATACGATATCGAGTGGTAGCCGATTTTCTGCCTGGCTGATGAAGATTGCACACAACATGTTTTTGCAGTCTTACCGGAAGGCCAAGCGCTATGGCCGCCTGATGGAAAATCTGGAGCACGAAACGACTGTGATGACGCCCATCGAAAACGATCCAATATCGGGAGAGGGTTCTCTGGATATGCCAAAATATCTTTCCATACTCAGCGAGGAAGAGCGTTCCGTGATGTTATTGTATTTTGTCAACGACCTGACCCACAGCGAGATTTCCGAAGTCAGTGGATTGCCCCTGGGCACGGTCAAATCGCATATACACCGGGGCAAGTTCAAGATCAGGGAGCACTTCGAGTTGAAAGACGCGGATATGGTTTGACGGCTGTGACGGATCATTCGACAACGAATTCTTCAAATGCGCTGGGCGATGAGCAGGTCGGTGCGATGTTCAAGAACGATTTCGCGATAATCGCCGACGATGGCTTTGTCAACGCTGTTTCCCAGCGCATCCGTCGTCGGGTTCGCACCCGGAAAATCGTGCTCGGATTGTCGGCGTTCGCGGGAGGCCTGATCGGTTTTGTGCCATTGAAGCAACTTGGCACAGAGATCGCGAAAGGCATCGAGACCTTTGCCGTCGATTGGCAAAGCGTGGCGACCTTGTCGTTCGACTGGTCGAGTCTGAATTCACTCAGCTTTGACTGGCAAAGCGTGGCTGGCTGGCCGGTTCAGATTCAGTGGCTGATTGCCGGTATTGCTGTTGCCGTTTTGTTGCCGTTGATGGCCAGGTTGCTGGACATTTAACCCAAAGCTCAGTTTTCCAGTGCCGCTTTGACCGCCGCGACCGCGCGATCGATATCATCCACGGTAGTGCGGAAGTTGCTCAACGAAATCCTCATTACCCGCATGCCGTTCCACATCGTCGGGCCAAACCAGGCCTCGCCGCTTGCATTGATGCGCTTGATCACATCGTCGGTGCGCGCGTCGTGGTCGCCGTCGGGGTCGAGAAAACGTACGAGCCCCTGGTTGATGATCGGTATGGTCAGTACTTCCACATCGGGTAGCTCGCCGAGTTTATTGACCATGTCCGTGGTCAGATCACAACTGCTCTCGATCATTTTTGCGACGCCGTTGCGTCCCAGAGTTCTCAACGCCGCATACAGCGGTATGCCGCGGGCGCGTCTCGACCACTCCGGCCCCCATTCGAACTGGTCGCGTACGTTTTCGACTTCGACCTTGTACGCCGCCGGGATGGTCATCGCGGTTTTGTGCGCTTCGGGATCGGCGACGAAGGCTATGCCGCTGTCATAGGGGACGTTCAGCCATTTATGCGCATCGGTCGCCCAGGAGTCGGCTTTCTCGACCCCCTTGACCAGGTGGCGCAAACGCTCGCTGGCGGCCACCCACAACCCGAATGCGCCATCGATGTGAACCCAGGCGTTGTGCTCATGGGCCAGGTCGCAGACTTCGTCGAACGGGTCGAAGGCGCCGCGATTCAGATCGCCGGCGGCCAGCGAAACGATCGTCGGTGCGTCCGGGGTTTTCTCAAGTTCGGTTCTCAGTGCGGCGACATCGATCGTGCCATCGTCCGTTTGCGCAACCGGGACCACGGCGTCGGTGCCGATGCCCAGGTGACGCACGGCGCGCAACAAAGTCTCGTGGTGTTCGCCGACCAGCACGCGTATCGGCGGGCTGCCGGCCAGGCCTTGCTCTTCGACCGCCCAGCCTTGGTCGGCCAGTATCTTGTGGCGGGCCGCGGCCAATGCCGTGACATGGGCCATCTGGCAACCGGTGACGAACGCGTAGGATGCTTGTTGCGGCAGGCCGAGTAAATCCTTCAGCCAGCCGGCGACCACGTCTTCGATGATCGCGGCCGCCGGCGAACACGCGTAGGCAGCGGCGTTCTGATCCCAGGCCGAGGTCAGCCAGTCGGCGGCGATCGAGACCGGGATGCTGCCACCGATCACCCAGCCGAAGAAGCGCCCGCCGGCGCTGTTCAACAAGCCTGCTCTGGCGTCTTCGGCGAGTTCCTCGATCACCTGCAATGGCGGCAGGCCGTCAGTCGTCAATTCCTTGTAAAGCCGGGCCCGCAGCGCATCCGGATTCGGCTCCTCGCTGACTTTTTCGGTGTCAAAGGACTCGATGTATGCAGCGGCGAGTTCCGCCGCGCGTTTGAGTTCGGGGTTCATACGGAAGCCTCTCAAAATAGCGGCGCCAATGATTGCCCAAACGGCTGCCGATAGCCACCGGATGTTGCTGCCGTGCGGACTGGCGATCGCAATCACGGGACCTGCATCGGCATTCGTCGCCTTGTCCGGGAATTGTTTCTGGTGCGAGACGGCGGTGCGAGACGGGGACATCCCACCCGGTTTGGCGCGTTTTTTGCTAAAGTCCGGGCTGGACAGGGTTTCAGGGCTGACTATGAGCAGTTTCTTCAACGAACTCAAACGACGCAATGTCGTCCGGGTGGCGGTAATGTACCTGGTGTTCGGCTGGGTGCTGATCCAGTTGACCGACATTCTGTTCCCGATGTTCGGCATCCCGGAATGGGGAGGCCGGCTGGCCGTGATTTTGCTGGGCATGGGGTTCCCGCTGGCGCCGATTTTTGCCTGGGTGTTCGAACTCACACCGGAAGGCGTCAAGTTGGAAAAAAACGTCGATCGAAGCCAGTCGGTGACCCATACGACAGCACGCAAGTTGGACCTGATTACCATTACCTTGCTGGTTTTTGCCCTGATCGTGCTCGGTGCAAGCAACGTCGCAAATCGCAACGGCTCGACCGGTGGACAAGGCGGTACAGAAGTGGAGCAGGACGCCAGCGCGGGTCCATCGCCCGAGTCGATCGCAGTACTGCCGTTCGTCAACATGAGCGATGACCCCGCCAACGAGTACTTTTCCGATGGGCTGGCCGAAGAACTGCTCAACGACCTCGCGCGCATCGATGCACTGCGCGTTGCGGGTCGCACCTCGTCATTCGCTTTCAAAGGCAAGGACACGGACCTGCGGGAAATCGGCGAACGATTGAATGTAAAAAATATCCTCGAAGGCAGCGTGCGCAAGGCGGGCAATCGTGTCCGGATTACCGCGCAGCTGATCAATGCCAGCGATGGTTACCATCTGTGGTCGGGGACTTACGAGCGTGAGCTCGACGATATTTTCGCGATACAACAGGAAATTTCATCGGCGATCGTCAAGGCGTTGAAAGTGACTCTGTCGGTCGAGGAGCAAGCCGGTGCCAGTGACAAAGGAACGACAAACGCGGAGGCCTATGCGAATTACTTGCGGGGATTGTTTTTCTGGAATCGCCGGACCGTTCCTGATTTCATGAAGGCGGAGGAATATTTCAACGAGGCGATCGTGTTAGATCCAGGCTATGGCCAGGCGTATGCGATGCTGGCCATGACAGATCGGAA
>BFAU01000207.1 GCA_008975185.1 bacterium MnTg04
CAGGTACAGGAGCGTGCGCTGAGGAACATGCGCGATGGCATGGCGCGTGACTTGTCACGGGTCAGCCGTGCGCTGGCTGGCGGCGAGAATGAACCACTGCTCTCTACTGCCGCGGTTGTGGATCTGGAGGCGCTGGAATGGGCTTTGAACCTCGACCAGTGGGTGGACCCGGGTGGCCGCCCGCTGGGAGACGTCAGGCTGGCTACTGTTGAAGGCTTGCTAAAACGCCTGGATCGGCTTGGATTTGAAGGCGTTGTTACGCTGAATGTCCACAGTGGTGTATTTTGCCAGAATCGAAAGCTCGGCCGGTGGGTAGTTGCCGGGCCGGGACAGATCGTCAGTCAGTGTGGCTACCTGGGTACGATGCAGGCGGATGAGCAGTCGCCTGCGTTTTCCAGGTTTCTCAGTTCCAGCCCAATTCTTGTCGCTGGCCGAATTCGACTGGAAATAATCGCGCATGGCGAGAGCAGTCCGTTGATGGCTTACCCGGTCGATGCTGAGTCCATCAGCGCCAATACCTGGAACGGCATCGCGGCGCTGAACAATCGGGTCGAGACCAGGCTCCTGCAAACCAACCAGGCTCAGTGATAAACAAACGCCGGAGAAGGATATGAACAACAGGCAGTGGATGATTTACGGCGCGAACGGCTATACCGGCGAGTTGATTGCCCGCGAGGCGGCCAAACGGCGGAGCAAGCCGGTGCTTGCCGGGAGGTCAGCCGGGAAAATCGAGCCACTGGCCGCCGAACTGGGGCTGGAAAGCCGAATTTTTTCACTGACCGATCCACAGGCGACCCGGCAGGGCCTGTCCGGAATCGAACTGTTGGTGCATTGTGCCGGGCCGTTTTCCGCGACTGCAAAGCCGATGCTGGAAGCGTGCCTGGCGAGCCGGACCCATTATCTGGATATCACCGGTGAAATCGATGTATTCGATTATGCGCATAGTCTGCATCGAAGAGCGGTCGATGCCGGTATCGTAGTGTGTCCCGGCGCCGGGTTTGACGTTGTCCCCACCGATTGCCTGGCCGCCGCACTCAGTGAATCATTGCCTGACGCGACTCATTTGTCGCTGGGTTTCGATTCCCAGTCGGGAATGAGCCAGGGAACCGCCAAGACTTCCATCGAAGGGCTGGCCAAGGGTGGGCGAATCCGGGAGGACGGCAAACTGCTCACCGTCGGTCTGGGTCACGAAAGCAGGCAAATAGACTTTGGCGATGGCGAGAAATGCGCCATGACCATACCCTGGGGCGACGTCGCCACGGCGCACTACTCCACCGGCATTCCGAACATAAAGGTGTTTGTGCCTGCCTCCCCCCGGTTGGTGAAAAGACTGAGGATGATGAACAGAGTGCGGTTTCTCCTGGGGCTCGGCGTAGTGCAAAACTTTCTGAAAAAGAAGGTGGAGAAAGGTCATCGCGGTCCGAGCGGCGAGCAACGCGACAATATTCCCACCTTTGTCTGGGGCGAAGTCAAAAACGCAGCCGGCGAGAGCAGAACCGCCAGGATCAAAACGGCAAACGGTTATGCATTGACGGTTACCGCAGCGCTTGCCCTGGTTGATATTGTTCTGGATGGGAGTTTTCCTGGGGGATATTTCACACCATCGCTGCTGGCGGGCAAAGCCCTGGTGGAGAATTTGCCAGGTTCCGGCAAAATAGAAATCACTTGACGTCGGGTAAAGCGTACCGATCTCCGTTCGCGTAGGATATCCGGCGCGCTTGATCAAAGGTTGACAGAAATCATGGCAGAATTCCGGCCGGCAAGAATTTTGCGAAACGGCCATGCGCAATCGATACTCGGCGGCTTGAATATTCGTCAGCCGGTGGTCCGGTTTCGTGGCCGAAAAATGTTGCAGGCGTCGCGGTCCATGCTGCTGGACTGTGGCGAGGGCGTTACGTGGCATGGTTATTACTCACCCCATCTGGAGGCGAAAAACGGCCCGCGAAGGTTGGCGATCCTGATTCACGGCTGGGAGGGAAGCGCCAATTCCCTGTACCTGATATCCGCCGCAGACTATTTATACAGGCAGGGCTACGAGGTTTTCCGTCTCAATATGCGTGACCACGGGCCGACTCATCACCTGAATATCGAATTGTTTCACTCCGGCCGGATCACGGAGGCGGTCGGTGCGGTATCGAGATTGCAATGCTTGTTTCCTGACCACGTACTTTATCTTGCCGGATTTTCGCTCGGCGGCAATTTTTGTCTGAGGATTGCAGCAAGAGCGCCGGAGGCAAATATCGATCTAAAAAAAGTAGTCGCGGTCAGTCCGGTTCTTGAGCCGCGCCACACGCTGGAAGCGCTCGATAACGGGTTTTTCGGCTACAAGAGATACTTCGTCATGAAATGGCGCCGCTCGCTGAATATCAAGCAGAAACTGTTTCCGGATGTTTACGATTTTTCGACCATACCGTGGACGGATGGTCTGATGGATATGACTGAAAGGTTTGTCGATGCCTACGCACCTTACCCGGATTTGCAAACATACTTGTCTGATTATGCGATCACCGGCAACAAGCTCGATGGCCTGGCGGTTCCATCGACCCTGTTTTTGGCAAAAGACGACCCGATGATTCCGATTGGCGATCTCGATCGGGTAGCCAGGAGCGATGCGCTGGACATCGTGGTAACCGATTTCGGCGGCCACTGCGGTTTTCTCGAGCGCCTGGATGGAAGCAGCTGGATCGATGGGCAAATCCACCGCAGATTCGCGGAAGTTGCTTGAAAATGGTTGGTCTTGTCGCCCGGATTGCGCTGCTGGCAATCTTTCTCGACGCCGGCGGCAGCCGTGTTTTCGGCACGCAGCAGCAGGTCATGGAATTCGTTGTATATGGTTATCCTGACTGGCTGCGCATTGCTACCGGTATCATCCAGGTGATTGGCGTCTTATTGCTGTGGTTTCGCGAAACGCGGTCGATCGGCGCTGCTTTTGTTTTGCTGGTTATCATCGGCGCAACCTTCACATACTGGCGCCATGACGACGCGTTGGCCATGTTGTACCCGGCCGGGTGGCTGGTGTTGCTAATACTTGCGGCTTGGCCTTGCAAGGAAAGCGATGGTCGCAGCCGGCCTGTCGAGTGAGCCGTGTCTTACTGTTCGTAGCGCCTTCTCGCCAGTCTATCCCGCGCCGCTATCTATATCCTTCAAGCCAAGAGTGATCGCCGCGACAATCAGAAGCGATCCTGATACGCGGTTTAGTCGGATTGCCCCCTGTTTTCTGAAAAAACCGGAAAGCAATCTTGCGAAACCACCGTATATCAACAACAAACATCCGTCTATCAGCAGGTATGTTGTGCTGAGGATGATAAATTGCTCCGCCATAGGTTGCTGTGGCACCAGGAATTGCGGGAAAAGGGCGGCGAAAAAAATGATCGCTTTGGGATTGGTCGCTGACGTAAAAAAACCCTGCCAGTAAAGCGCCTGGCCGGAGCGTCCGGTTTCGCCAGGCTGGTGCGAATTCGTCACCGGTTGGGAATTCAGGAAAAGCCTGATGCCCATGTAAACGAGGTACGTGACGCCGGCCCATTTCACTATCCTGAAAAATGAGTAGGAAGCCTGGATCAGCGTGACCAGGCCGGCAGCAGCGACCCCCATCTGCAGCAGGTTGGCGGTCAGATCTCCAGCCATTGTCGCCAGGGACTTCCTGTATCCGTGTGCCATGCTGTTCGACAGCATCAGGATCTGGCTGGGTCCCGGCGTGCTCATCAGGATCAATATGGTCGTTACATACGCGATCCACCACTGCAGCTGCATTTTAGGGTTTCAGCTTTATTCCGGTTCAGAGCGTTTTTCGCTGAACGCGATGGGATCGATGCGGCCGCTCACATTGACGCCGCCTTCGATAATCGCACCCTCGGCGATGGCGATCGACGCGCCGGTCAGACTACCGGTAATCCTGGCGCTTGCGGCGACTTCGAGCTGGCCGGAAGCCTGCACTTCGCCATGTACCTGGCCGGCAACCACCACATTTTCAGCCCTGATGGTTCCGTTCCAGCGCCCATCGACGGCAATGGTCAGTGAGCCTTCGATCTCGCAGTCGCCTTCGACCTCTCCGCAAACGACAAAATTACCGCGGCCACTGAACTGGCCGACAAAGCGTGTGCCTTCGCCCAGCAAGGTCGTGGAATCGGCGGCGCTATCCATAAAGCGACGAAATTTACCGGCCATCGTCATACTCCCTGTGTTTGTCGTTTGATCCTGACTATGGGTTTGGCGCCCCGTTGACTCATCATGGCATTGTGCGCACATTGGGTTGCGGAATCCAGTCTCGGTTTCCGCGGCAGAACGAGGAAACAGCATGAGCTATGTCACTCACCTGCGTTGCCTGGGATGCGGAAAAGAGTATCCCGCCGACCGGGTCATGAACCTGTGTCCGGAGGATAATCTCCCGGTGCAGATGTGCTTCGATCTGGAGGCGCTTGGGAAAAAAGAGGCCAGCGATATAGCCTATCGTCCGGAGCGGAAAAACATGTGGCGTTTTGGCCGCCTGATGGCGCTGGATCCGGATAACGCGAAAGACGCGAGTCATATTTTTTCTCTTGGCGAAGGATACACGCCGATTTATCGGTGGTCGGATCACGCCCTGGCCAAAAAGGGCGGTTTCGAGTTGTGGCTGAAGGACGAGGGGCGTCCGGCACCGGGTTTTGGCGCAAACCCGACGGGCAGTTTCAAGGATCGGGGGATGGCCATGGTGGTTTCCATGGCGCGAAAATTAGGGCTTGAAAAGCTTGCGGTTCCCACCCAGGGCAACGCCGGCGACTCGCTGGCGGAATACGCGGCGCAGGCCGGCTTGTCTGCCGCGATCGCAATGCCTGCTAACACACCGATGCCGATACTGGGCAAGGTAGCTGCATACAGCCAGCTCTACCGGGGGATCAGTCTCGATGTGGTCGAGGGCACCATACGCGAGGCCGGGCTATTGATTGAGGAGAAATATCTGCCCCAGGGGTATTTTTCGGTTGCGACTTTCCAGGAGCCCGGCTGGCGTATCGATGGCAAGAAAACCCTGGGTCTGGAACTGGCTGAGCCCGCCATACCGTTTAACGAGGGCATCTGGCGAGCGCCCGATGTCATCGTCTATCCAACAGGCGGCGGTACCGGGATACTGGGGATGTGGAAAGCGTTCAATGAGTTGCGGGCGCTGGGTCTGACCGATGGTCCGATGCCGCGCATGATCGCTGTGCAGAGCGAGGCTACGGCTCCGCTGGTCCAGGCATTCGAAGCAGGACTGCCGGACACCGAAGGGGTAGAGGCGGGGGATACCATCGCCTATGGGCTCAATGTCCCGGGCGGGGTCGGCCATTTCGAGGTATTGCGCATACTACGGGAAAGCCAGGGTGCGGCGCTGGCGGTACCGGAGGCGGATATCGGCGCAACCCTGGGCCGGGTTTTCAGGAAGACCGGCTGGTGGATAAGCCCGGAAGGCGCCGCCTGCGTGGTGGCGATTTCGAGGCTGGTGGATGAGCGGCATATCCAGCCAGGTGACCGCGTGGTTATCGTCAATACCGGTTCCTGGGAGAAATACCTGCCTGAGATCCGGCACTTGCTTTGATTTCTGGCTGCGGGGTACGGCGCGGGCGATAACAGCGACGGGGTTTTGGGAAATTGCTACCTGCAAGTGACGTTGCCCGCGATCGGGCGGGACTCGATTGTCAGACTGTGACAAAAATAGTCACCCAGGCGCCCGATCAGAAATCTCTTAAGCTATTGTTATTTAACATAAAAGGGTTTTTGGCACGATGATTGCACATAATCCAGCAGGAATAGAGACTGACGCTGGAGATTGCAATGGGTGCCGAGGTCATAGGATTACTGTTACCAGACACGGATGTCGATTCATCGGGCGATGATTTCACCTCGACAGCGACGCTGCTGGTCAGGCGGTCGAATGGCCGCATTGAGCTCAGAGAAGTGGAATCGGATGTCGACTACTTGAAACGATGGCCGACCACGGGTTGTTTCAGGAAAGGAAGGCCAATCACCGATCCTGACACCGGTAAAGTACTGGGTTACGAAATGGAACAAGTGGCTTTTGGCTGAGGCCGGAAGCGGTTCCTAAACACTGAATTTCGCTCTGGCGCCGCGGTCAGCTTCCCCCGCCGCGGCGCCTTTTTTATTCCCTCTCCGGTGGGGCCGGTCGCCGGCCCGCCTCCGGATATCAACTGAGGCCAACCAGCGTCAGTACGGCCAGGGTCAGGGATGCTCCGGTCCACGCCAGCAAGGCCACTTTTTCCTGCCGTATGGAAAGTTCCGAGGATACCTGTGCCGTCGCCAGGCCGTGCGCCAGGAAACTCGCGGCAATCAAATCGGTATTTCCACTGGCCGCGAGTACCACGATACCGATGACCAGCGCCAGCCTGAGCAAGGCCTTTCGCCCGCTGCCGGCCAGCAAAATGCCGTAAATCCACACCAGCGCAGCGGTAAACGAAATAGCCGACAAGAGCTGCGTTTGCTCAGAAAACGCCCAATTTGCCAGCGATGAAGCGATTACCGCCGTGACGATGCTACCGGCGAGAACAGCCCAGATTTCCAGGGCGCCGGGGCATAAGCGGGTTGCCGAGGTCTTGACAGCTGAAATCAGCTTGCCGGATTCATTCAATTTTTCTGTGCGTACG
>BFAU01000208.1 GCA_008975185.1 bacterium MnTg04
CGCCTCAAGCAACATCCACAATACGGCACTGCTGACGAACGCCAGCACCAGGAACATCACCGAATGGATCGGGTTGCGGGCCGATATCACACCCAGTGCCGCGACCACCACCACAAACGCAATCCAGTAAAATAAAATGTCCTGAAACAAAGTGTCAGTTCCTGATTCTGAAAAGCTGTTATTTATCTGTAGCGGGCATCCGCCGCCCTGTCCGCGGCGATCATCGTTTCGTACTTGTCGCCGATTGCCATCAATTTTTCCTTGGTCATGATATTTTCGCCACGATTTTCCATGTGGTATTCATGGATACGCGTCTCGACTATGGCATCCACCGGGCAGGCTTCCTCACAGAAACCACAGTAAATACACTTGAACAGGTCGATATCGTAACGAGTCGTTCTGCGGGTGCCGTCCTCGCCAACATCCGACTCGATAGTGATGGCCAATGCCGGGCAGACTGCCTCGCACAGTTTGCAGGCGATGCATCGTTCCTCGCCGTTGGGGTAACTCCGCAGTGCGTGCAAACCGCGAAACCTCGGGGATTGCGGCGTTTTTTCCTCGGGATACATCAGCGTAAATTTTTTGACGAAAAGATTGCGCATAGTCACGCTCAAGCCCTGAAAAAGCTCCCAGAGGAAGAAGGTTTTGAGCAGACTACGGACCTGATTCATCTCACCACCTCAGACCGACCACGGACCGATTTTCATCGCCGCCATGACGCCCTCGACAAAAATCCAGACTATCGTGATCGGTATAAAAACTTTCCAGCCGAGCCGCATGATCTGGTCATAGCGATAACGCGGAAAGGTTGCGCGAAACCAGAGGAAACAAAACAGGAACAAGCCGATCTTCAACGATAACCAGAAAAACGACGGTTCCGCGAGCCAGCTGTCGCCCACAATCGGCATACCCTCAAATGGCGATAGCCATCCGCCCAGAAAGAATATCGAAGTCAGCGCCGATATCAGGATCATATTGGCGTATTCGGCGAGAAAGAATATCGCGAACGCCATGCCCGAATATTCGACATGGAACCCGGCGACGATCTCTGACTCGCCCTCGGCAACATCGAACGGCGCGCGATTGGTCTCGGCCACACCGGATATAAAAAACACAAAAAATAACGGCAACAACGGCAGCATGAACCATTGCGACATGCCCCCCTGCTGGGCCATTACGATTTCCCCAAGATTAAGACTGCCGCCGGCCATCAGCACACCCACGAGCGCGAAACCCATGGCTATTTCATAGGCGACCATTTGCGCCGCCGTGCGCATGGCCCCCAGCAATGCGTATTTCGAATTAGACGCCCAGCCGCCAAGAATTACGCCGTAGACACCAAACGATGTCAGCGCGAGCAGGTAAAGCAGACCCGCATTGATATCGGCAATCACGAACTCCGGGTTCAGCGGGATAACCGCCCAGGCGGCAAACGCCGGGGCGATCGACAACACCGGCGCGATCAAAAAAAGAAAGCGATCGGAATTGGTCGGAATAATGATCTCTTTGAGCATCAGCTTGAGCGTATCGGCGAAAGGCTGTCCCCAGCCCATTGGCCCGACGCGGTTCGGACCGATGCGGTTTTGCATATAACCGATGACTTTGCGCTCGAAAAAGGTCAGCAGCGCGACACAAATTATCAATGGCAACACCACGACGATGATCTTCAGGACAATGATCAATAGTTCCCGGACCCACTCCGGGACACCCATCCACGTGGCAAGCATGGAATCCATTAAACCGCCCATCTCAGAAACTCACGACCGCCGGACTTGCCGGTGACTCCTGTTCGGTTTCCTGCAGGGGCCGGGACCGGCGCACGATGGCGTCGGTGCGATACATGGGCACATCCTGCGTCTCGCCGGTGCCCCCCGCCTTTTTTGCACTCGCGCGATCGCCACGATAGGCATTGTCGGGCCTGATCTCCCCCAGGATTTCCGCCAGTTCATCCCTGACCTGTTGCGAATCCTGGTAATCGAAGCCGTCCAGGTCCAGCAGGTTGCCGAGGACTCGCAGCACTTTCCACGCCGGCCTGGATTGCCCGACCGGCGCAGCGGCCGCGGTCACGCTTTGCCAGCGTCCTTCCGCGTTGACATAGGTACCGGGTGATTCTGCATAGGTGCCAATCGGCAGGATTACATCGGCGTATTCCCGCAAGGAGTCGCTGGCGTAGCTACCGATGGCGACCACCAGATCGGCTGCCGCCAGGCTTCTCAGCGCGGCATCGCCATTTGCGCAGTCGAATTCCGGCTCGCAACCGAGCAGCAGATAAGCCGATAAATTGCCCGCAAGCATGGTGCGTGCGTCGAGACCCGCATCCGCTGCCTGTTTGCCGCCCGCATCGCGATGAGGCAGTACACCGGCCAGGCAGCCAGCGACAGCGTTGCCGCCGTCCGGGATATAGCCGAGGCCGGCGCCGGTCCGGCCGGCCAGTTTCGCCGCCAGCGCCCTGATGCGGGCCCAGGCCGGGTGACGCTGGGCGAGGTGGCCCAGCAAAATCATGCCAACCGTGCCGTCGTTGAGGCTATCGATTATTTTCCGGTGCTCATCTTTGGCGGTCTTGCCGCCTTCCGCGGCGGCCACCAGCGCCGCCAACTCTCCCGCCATGTCCTCAGCAACAAGATAGCCGGCAACCGGAAACAGGTAGCGGTACTCGCGTGGATTCAGGAAACTGATGCCCGCGCCACCGACGGCCGCCTTGCGGACCCGGTGGGCCAGCAGCGGAACTTCGTTGCGTAAATTCGAACCGACGACCAAGGCGGCGTCGAGTTTCTCCAGGCCGGCGAGTGCCGTACCCAGCCTTGGGAATACCGGGTCCGCATCCTGATCCGAGAAATCGGTCT
>BFAU01000209.1 GCA_008975185.1 bacterium MnTg04
GTCCTCGTTATGTCCGTGCTGGGGTCTATTCTGGGTGGCCTTGCGACACCGACCGAGGCGGCTTCATTCGGAGGGGTTGGCGCCATGCTGCTTGCCGTCTTGCGCGGTCAGCTTTCATTCGAAGTGCTGCAGGATGTGGCGCGCACGACGACGCGCATCAGCGCAATGGTCTTTGCCATCCTGCTCGGCGCTTCACTTTTCTCGCTGACGTTCCGCGGGCTGGGCGGAGATCAACTCGTGCACGCCTTCCTGACCGGATTGCCCGGCGGTTTTTTCACCACCATGCTGACCGTCATGCTGGTCATGTTCGTGCTTGGGTTCGTGCTCGACTTCATCGAAATCGTTTTTATCGTCGTGCCGCTCGTGGCTCCGGCCCTGTTTCAGGCCGATATCAGCCCGGTTTGGCTTGGCGTCATGATGGCCATCAATCTCCAGACCAGCTTCCTAACGCCGCCATTCGGTTGGGCATTGTTCTACATGCGCGGCGTGGCGCCGCCAGAAGTGCAGACCATGAGCATCTATAAAGGCGTCATGCCCTTCGTTCTGATCCAGATCGTGGCACTGGCCATCCTGTGGAGGTTTCCGCAGATCGCCACGGTCCTGCCCGATGCCTTCCTGCGCTGATCTGCCAGGAGCAACTACACTTGGGTGAGCGCCTCCTCCTGACGGTTCGCGTCGTCGCGCGGCGCATCGTCGAAGTCGCTTATCTGCTGTGCAAACCGGGCGATCCGCTGGGCCAGGTTGGTGAATGAATTCCTGGCAAAGGTGGCCATGAATTTGATCGGCGAAAATGCAGGCACGGCGTCGATGACCATCAGGCGGCCGGAAGACAGCTCTTTCTGAAAGCAGGTGATGGGCAGCAGCGTGACACCCAATCCGGAAGCGGCAAGCGAGGCGGCCACCCCCAAGCTCTTGCAGGTGTCAATTCGCCCGCAGCGGGCGTCACCGGAGCGAAACCAGTCCTCGATCGATCTATGGTGGAAGGATTCCTGGGACAGCGCAATGACCGGCCAATTTTGCAACTCTTGCGGGATGATCTTGCCTTCCGGTAAACCCAGGGACGGACTCGCCATCCAGACAAACTGGACGGTACCCAGGGAAATCGGATTGAATTTGTAGCCGGGGACTTCGCCAGGCGCGAGGATCAGATCGAGCTTGCCATTCTCCAACTTATCCTCAAGGTCGCGGGTTAGTGCTTCTTCCAATTCCACATGCACCTTTGGATAATGCGCATGGATCTCGCTCACCAGCCGTGGCAACCAGGTAATGGAAATAACCTCCGCGACACCAATACGCAGCGTGCCGGGCATGGTTTCCGCCGAGCCAATGCGCTCCCTCATCTCGGCTGAGATCCGTAGTAGTTGCTCAGCATATTGCATCAGTTCCCGGCCGACCTGGGTAACGCGGGCGGCGCGCCGGCTGCGATCGAAAAGCGCTACGGCGAATTCGCGCTCCAGCTCCTGAATCCGCATCGATACCGTCGACTGCGTTGAATTAAGGCGTTTAGCAGCGGCAGTAAAACTTCCGAGTTTCGCAGCCCAGTAAAACGTCTCGAGCTTCCTCAGATTCATTGGGGTCAACCTTGGTTGTAATCTGCGTCCCGTAGCGCCATGCCGCTCGCGCTCATCTGCGCGACCACATCTTCTTCGATGCCGATCTGGAGGGCTTGATTGAATTTGTTGAATAGGCCGCAAAGGACGATGCGCACTGTCAATTCCACGATTTCGCAATCATTGAAATGCTCGCGCAGCTGTGCAAATACCTGGTTGCGAATGCCCCAGGCGCGCTCGGTGACAAGGCGTGCATAATCACGGACGAGCAACTCTTTTTCATCCAGACCCGCGGGCACCGGATCAAGAATTCCCGCTACCGTCTCCGTGGACAGACCATGTCTGATCAAGGCCGTCCCGTGGTGGCCAACGCAATAAGCGCAGGAGTTCACGTGGCTGGTCGTTACGACGGCGATTTCCACGAGACGTTGGGGCAGCGTGCTGTCGCGTCGTAGCGCGTCGACCAGACCGTACAAATGCTCGAAGGCGGGGGGCGAATGCGCGAGCACGTTCGCTTGGTTGGTGAAGTCGCCGTACTCTTGGGTAAAACGCTTATAGAGGGGGCGGAGGTCCGCCGGAAGTGCTTCTTGGTTGAACTCCTCAACGCGCGACATTCCTAACCAATTCCTTTAGCCTGATGATCGGACTCTTGCGACGAACCTGATAGCCCAACTTATCAAAAAACTTGAACATAAATAACCAAAAAATATCGATTGTGCTGATGATCCGCGCCATCAGATACTAGGTGCGGCCAAGTGTCGCAACTTGGCTGATCACAAATCGCTACGAGCGGCTTGAATGCGGCCGAGAGAACAACCAGTCAGCGGCCGGCAGTCGGATGTCCTCTGACAGTTGGTTTATGGCCGAACGGAGGATGCAGCAATGAAACGCAGAACTTTTCTGAAAGGGACAACAGCAGCTGGAGTCGTTGCGACTGCGGCTTCGACGTTTCCCACGCCCGCCCTGTCGCAGAACAGACGGAAGTGGCGCCTGGTCACCACCTGGCCCAAGAACCTGCCGGGTCTCGGTACGGGCGCACAGTATTTTGCCGACGCGATCACCAAGTGTTCCGGCGGTCGGCTCAGCGTCCAACTGCATGCCTCAGGTGAGATCGTGCCGGCGTTCGAATCGATTGATGCGGTCGGGTCCGGCACAGTCGAAATGGGCCATGGCGCTCCCTATTACTGGAAGGGCAAGGCACCGGCCAGCCAGTTCGTCAGCAATTTCCCATTCGGTCTTACCGCGCAGGAATACAACGGCTGGTACCACTTTGGCGGAGGCGCGGCCCTTTGCGACGAGGTCTATGAGGGGCTCGGCTGCAAGTTCCTTGTCTGCGGCAATACGGGCGTGCAGCACCCGGGCTGGTCGAGAAAGGAAATCAACACGCTAGCAGATTTCAAGGGCCTGAAAATGCGCATGCCGGGTATCGGCGCGGAGGTGATGAGGCGGATCGGTGCGACGGTCGTCAACCTGCCGGGCAGTGAAGTCGCTGCCGCACTCGCCTCGGGCACCATCGACTGGGTGGAATGGAACAACCCGTACGGCGAGGCGTCCATGGGCTTCTGGCGGCACGCCAAATATTACTATATTCCTGGCTGGCACGAAAGCGGCACGGTTCTGGAGACCTTCATCAACCGGAAGGCCTGGGACGGGCTGGAAGACGATCTCAAGGCTATCGTCACGAACTGCGCTTACGCGACCAACGTCGTCATGCTCAGTGAATTTCAGGCCCGGTCAGGTCCGGTGCTTCAGCAATTCATAAATAAGCACGGTGTACAGGTTCGACGCCTCAGCGATGAGCAGCTTGTTACAATCGGCGAAGTTTGTGGCGAAGTCATCTCTGAATTTGTGGCCGCCGACCCGCTAACCAAAAAGGTCTTCGAAAGCATGAACAAATTCCGCACCGAGCAGATCGCTTACAGCGGTACGACGGAGCAGGATTTCTTTCGCGCCCGCAGCCTTAAGTACAAGTGGCCGGCGTAAGGCGCTGGCCACTCGGAGGGGCTAGTCCGGCGGGCGCAGAGCCCGTGCTGTTCTGGCTTCTCCGAAGGTTGCCGATTATTGAATCATCAATAAAATTGATGAAAATGCTGGGAATTTTATCACTTGTGTTGATGAAACGATGTCCTCAAGATAGTCCGCAGTATCAATCCGGTCGCTGGTGAGAATTGAGCTGTTCGAAATGTTAGGCACGCCAATCGCAGCGGCGAAAAAAGGTGAACGCAATCCGTGTTGAACGGTACGGAATATCGGGCCCGCCTGTCCGGGTTTGCCGCAAAGGTTAACAAGATCGCCAAGGAAGCCGAGGGCATTCTAAGCTTCGAACTGGTCGATCCTGATGGCGCTGATCTGCCGCCGTTCAGCGCAGGTGCGCATATTTACGTCCAAATTGATGACGACCTGTCGCGACAATATTCACTTTGCAATGATCCCTGCGAGACCCATCGCTATGTGATTGCCGTGTTGAAGGAAAACGAAGGTCGCGGCGGCTCAAAAGCGATGCATGAATCCGTCAAGGAAGGGCAACTGATTTCGATTTCGGGCCCAACCAACCATTTTGCACTTGCCGGGCGCGAGGCCAAGTTCCATCTGCTTCTTGCCGGGGGGATCGGCGTGACGCCGATGATGGCGATGATCGAGGAACTGGAGCGGGCGGAAAAGCCCTATCAGCTTCACTATTGCACGCGCTCTCCGGAAAAGATGGCGTTCCTCGATCGGCTGCAGCCGCTGATTGAGGCTAACAAGGCCGTGCTCCACCACGACGGCGGAGACCCGGCGAGGGGGCTGGACATTCCCGGCTTGCTCACCGAATACAAAGTCGGTACGCACGTCTATGTCTGCGGCCCGAGCGGTTTTATGAGCGCGGTCAATGCCTCTGTCGGTGCGTGGCCGCCGCATGCCGTCCACCAGGAATATTTCAGCGCGCGCGAGCTCACCGAAGAAGAAAAGGCGTGGGACGCCAAGGCGTTCAATGTGAAGCTGGCGAGCACGGGGAACGTCATCGAGGTGCCGGCCGGTAAGAGCATTGTTGCGGCACTGCGCGAGCACGGCATCGATGTCCAGACCGACTGTGAGCAAGGATACTGCGGCACCTGCTTGACGCGCTTCATCGAGGGCGAACCGGTCCACCGCGATACGGTGCTCGATGAAAGCGATCGAGAAAATTACGTGATGGTTTGTTGCGCCCGGGCGAAGAGCGACACGCTCGTGCTCGATCTATGACAGCGTCATTGACGAGCCGGTTCCACCACTCTGGCGCAAAGAAACAACGACTGGAGGAAAATAGCATGGGCCTCATAACTGCACCGAGAAATTGCTGGTATGTCGTCGGCACGTCCGGAGATTTTCCCTCTGGAGACCTTCAGGGCCGCGTCGTTTGCAATCGCCCTATCGTCATATGGCGCACGAGCGACGGTGACGTTCTGGCATATGATGACCGCTGCGCTCATAAGAGATTTCCGCTCTCCAAAGGACGCCTGATGGACGACGGCACGCTTGAATGTGCTTATCACGGCATGCGCTACGACGTTTCCGGCAAGGTCGTCGTCATTCCCTCTCATCCGACCGGTCCTATCTCGCCACAGGCAAAGCTGAAGCCGTTCCCCATTATTGAGCAGGATCAACTGGTCTGGTTGTGGCCGGGCGATGCGTCTAAATGCGAGACGCGCAAGCCGCCACGTACACCGGAGATTGCCGACGCAGATTGGGACACCGTCATCGGCGAACCGATGGACACGCCCGCCAACTTCATGCTGCTGGTCGAAAACCTGCTCGACATCACGCACTTCTATCCGCTCCACGACGGCAATATCGGCGACCTTGCAAACAGCCTGATTCCGATCGAACTCGAAGAGGGCGATGAGGACGGTAATCACTACGTCAAGACGATTCGCTGCGTGCAGAACTACAAGCAGCCGCCCTATCTCGTCGACTGGTTCCACTACGAGACGGTTGATCGCGAACATACCCATTGCATGCAGAGCCCGGGCTTTACTCGGGTGGTGATGCGCAACGCGCCCCCCGGCAAGCTGGGAGGCGGCCTGCACAAGGGCAGCATCGAGCGGGGCTATGTGCTGATGCACTCCCATACGCCCGTCGATGATCGTCGCCATATCTGGCGATGGTATCTGAGCGCGCCGGTCGATCACATGTCCGCGGGCGACCCGAGTGTTTCATCCGCGAAACGGGCCGCCTCGATGTTCCCCGCTGTGGTAGCCGAAGACCTTTGGGCACTGGAACAGCAACAGGCCATGTTCGACTATTCCGATGAAGGCTACCAGGAGGTCTTCCTGAAGCCCGACAAGGGGCTGCGCCGCGCTCGGCAGATTATCCAGAAGATGGTTCGCGAGGAAGAGGCCGCGACAGGTTCTACCCAGGCGGCCGAGTAGGTTCCTGCCGGCGTTTGATTCGCTGAGGCCCTGACGATGTCTAACCAAGATAGCAAATCCCACACGCCAGCTGCCCGGGGTCCGTTGCTCGGCGTCCGCGTCCTGGAATTCGGCCAGATCGCAGCGGGCCCTTTTGCCGGCTCGCTGCTGGCTGACCTCGGCGCGGATGTCGTAAAGGTCGAGCGCCCAGACGGCGGTGACGGCATGCGCAATTGGCCGCCGCTGACCGGAAAAGGAGACGAGACCGCCTACAGCGAGAATTTCGCCTCGCTCAATCGCAACAAGCGCAGCATCGCGGTCGATCTGAAGAATGCCGACAATGTTGCCCGGCTGATGCAACTCGCGCGCAACGTCGATGTGGTGGTGGAGAATTTCAGGCCTGGCGTTCTGGGCCGGCTGGGCCTCGGATACGACGATCTGAAAGCGAACAATCCGCAGATCGTTTATTGCTCGATTTCCGGATACGGGCAGGCGGGACCCTATGCAAAGAAGGGTGCGTTCGATGTCAACGTGCAGGGCATGAGCGGGCTGATGAGCGTGACCGGCGAGGAGGGAGCCGCGCCGGTCAAATGCGGTGTTCCGGTTGGCGATTTTTGTGCCGGTCTCTATGCAGCCTATACTATCGCTGCTGCATTGCTGGAGGCGCGCCGTAGCGGCCATGGCGCTTTCATTGACTGCTCTATGCTGGGTTCGCTGATCGGCGTCGCCGCGTTGCAGACCAGCGAATATTTCGGCACTGGGCAAACACCCAGACGACTCGGTTCGGCACATCCGCGCAACGCGCCCTATCAAGCCTTCGCGGCAAGCGACGACTATTTCATCATTGCCGCAGGCAACGACCGTCTCTGGCATGAGGTGGCCGACGCCGTCGGCCTGCCGGAATTGGCCATGGATCCAAGATTTGCAACGCAGTCGGACCGTGCGCGAAACCAGAAGGAATTGCTGGACCTGCTCACACCGAGATTTGCCAAGCGCACGCCGGAGGATTGGCTGGAAGAA
>BFAU01000210.1 GCA_008975185.1 bacterium MnTg04
AGGATGCACTACCCGATATTGCGATTGATGCTCCTGCCGAGGCCATAGACCCGGCCACCATCCAGGGGTCCGCGATCGAGAGCCTGGGGCAACGGCAGCCGGCGAAGCCTGCCCAGGGCGACCATGCCCCGGTTGTCCATGTCAGCACCGATGTGTTCGATCTCGAAATCGGTTTGCAGGGCGGCGATATCCGCCAGGCGACGCTGAAGGCGTACCCGGTGGCAAAAGACCAGCCGGATCAAAAAATAACCCTGTTGTCGGCAAACCCGGCGGATTTGTACCAGTTACAGACAGGCCTGCGGACGACCGAGGGCGCCAGCGCACCGGATTTCCAGGCGTGGTTCCGGACCGGCCGGCCGGCTTATCGGCTTGCCGAAAACGAAAACGAGTTGCAGGTAGAGCTGCACTGGAACGATGGCCAGGGCATCAGCGGGGTCAAGGAATATACTTTCAGGCGGGGCGAGTACGGAATCCAGGTCAAAACCACCGTCAGCAACGGCAGCGATGCCAACTGGACCGGGGCCGATTACCTCAGGATCCGTCGCCACAACCAGAAACAGGAACGGTCGATGTTCGATGTCGAAACATTCTCGTTCCACGGGCCAGTTTTCTATGACGGCGACAAATATGAAAAACTGGATTCGGACGAGATCCGCGCTGGCGATATCGACGGGACCTACGACAACGCATGGATCGCGTCCATTCAGCATCATTTTTTGACTGCGGCGGTACCGCCGGCGGGGTACGTATACCGCGGCAGCGTACGCCAGAACATCGATGAACTGCTCGCGCTGGGCCCGGGGCACGTAATTCAGCCCGGGCAATCCCACACCTTCGAGGGGTCTTTGTTTATCGGACCCAAGCTGACCGACCAACTCGAGGAACTGGCCGGCGGGCTGCGGCTGACGGTCGATTACGGCTGGTTGACGATCATTTCCCAGCCGCTGTTCTGGCTGCTGGACAAAGTCCACGGCTTTGTCGGCAACTGGGGCTGGGCGATCCTGATTGTGACCGTAATTTTGAAATTGCTGTTTTTCAAGCTGACCGAGACCAGCGGCAAGTCGATGGCGAAAATGCGCAAGCTGCAACCGCGCATCAAACTGCTCCAGGAACGCTACAAGGATGACCGCGAAGCGCTGAGCAAGGGCATGATGGAAATGTACAAGCGCGAGAAGGTCAACCCGGTTGCCGGTTGCCTGCCGATGCTGGTTCAGATGCCGGTATTCCTGGCGTTCTACTGGTTCTTGCTCGAGAGCGTCGAAATGCGACAGGCGCCTTTTATGCTGTGGATTACCGACCTGTCATCGCGCGATCCGTATTTTATTCTGCCGGTACTGATGGGTGCGGCAATGTTCGGCCAGTTCAAGCTCAATCCCGCGCCGCCCGATCCGATCCAGGCAAAAGTCTTTATGTTCATGCCGGTGATGATGACCGGGATGATGGCGTTTTTCCCGTCCGGACTGGTGCTTTACTGGTTCAGTAACACGCTGTTGTCCATTGCCCAGCAGTGGCGCATCAACAAAGTTATCGAAGCGTCCGGCTAGTCCGCCTCAACTTCACCGTGTTTTCGGTGCCGGTGGTCGTCTAGACTGATGCCATGACCCTGCACACAGACGATACTATCGCCGCGATTGCCACCCCGCCCGGTATCGGCGGCGTCGGTATTTTGCGGCTGTCCGGACCCGACGCTGCGGCGATCGGCGAAAAAATTTGCGGCGTGCTGCCCGCCCCGCGAACGGCGACTTTCCGAAAATTCAAGAATGCGGCCGGCGATGCACTGGACCAGGGGCTGGTTTTGCATTTCCCGGGGCCCGCTTCTTTCACCGGCGAAGATGTCGTCGAACTGCACGGGCATGGCGGTACCGTGGTCATGGATTCACTGCTGAACGCCGCGCTCGAATACGGTGCGCGACAGGCGGACCCAGGCGAGTTTACCCAGCGGGCTTTCCTCAATGACAAACTGGACCTGGCCCAGGCCGAGGCAGTCGCCGACCTGATCGAAAGCGGCTCGGCGGAAGCGGCGAGGGCGGCCCTGCGCTCGCTGCAGGGTGAGTTTTCCGCACGCGTTAACGAGTTGGTTGGCGGGTTGGTGCACTTGCGAACCTGGGTCGAAGCGGCGATGGATTTCCCGGAAGAGGAAATCGATTTTCTTGCGGAGCCAAAAGTGCTCGACCAGGTTGACGGGCTGTTGCAGCAATTCGTGCAACTGGAGCAGGAAGCGAAGCAGGGCGTGTTGCTCAGCGATGGCATGCACCTGGTGATCGCCGGCCGGCCGAACGCCGGTAAGTCCAGCCTGCTAAACAAGCTGGCCGGCTATGCGGCGGCCATCGTCACCGATATCCCGGGGACCACCCGCGACCTGCTGCGCGAGCACATCACTATCGATGGCATGCCGGTACATGTCGTCGATACCGCGGGGATACGCGCCCACGGCGATGCGATCGAAAAAGAAGGCATACGCCGGGCAAAAGCCGAGCTGGCGATCGCCGACCGCGCCTTGCTGGTGACCGACGGCGACGAGGCGCTCGCAAAAGACGACGAATTGTACTCCGAGTTGCCGGTCGGACTCGCGGTCACGGTCATCCACAACAAGATCGATCTGCGTGGCCAGGCGCCGGCTGTTGTCGATCAAAACGGGCAGACAGCAATCCACCTGTCCGCGTTGACCGGCGACGGAATCGAGCTGTTGCGTCAGCACTTGAAAGAAGCAGCCGGGTTCACCGGCCAGGGTGGCAGCATCAGCGCGCGCCGGCGTCACCTGGACGCGTTGCGCAAAGCGCATGGCCATGTGCAAACAGCAAAAACGCAGTTACAGGATAATCGCGCCGGCGAGTTGATGGCCGAAGAGCTGCGCGAAGCGCAACGAGTGCTGAACGAAATCACCGGCGAGTTCACCAGCGACGACTTGCTCGGGGAAATTTTTTCCAGTTTCTGTATCGGAAAATAGTTCTACGTCCGGTAGAGTCCGAGGTCATCATCCGGTTAATCGTTTTCATTGAGGCATTCCAGAGCGCTGAGAATGCCGGCCCACTCTGCCCTTTATTTTTGTGGTCAGGTGGAATTCCAGCGGAGCAGGTCACGCGCGAACTGCGTCTTGGACGGACATGAGACATGTTCAATTCCGGTCTGCTGTTGGGCTCGGTGGCACAGTTGTACCGTCGAACGACTTGTCGCTATACTACGCGGCGTGCTTCCATCGCGACCGATGCCGCTGGGGACCATGCAAAACAGAATCAGAAACCGTGTATCAAATGTTTGATATCACAGTGTATTTTACCGGTGCATCACGTACGATTCTTGGCTGTGTCCGCTACTCCACACTGACAACTGGCCTGGTGCCCTGATGGGTTGCCTTCGTGAGCGCGCGTTGTTCGTAATACCACGTTTCAGGGGGGAATGCTGATGATTTCTGCATCGCCGGACAGGTTTGATTCTCTACAACTGATTCAGCTGACGCTATCTCTTTTGAAAAAGCAAGACGCCGTTATTCCACTGGAATTGCAAGAGGCGTTCATGTCAATTTTGGGACAAGCTAGAGACCTTATCCATGATCCTCACGCGGCGATGGTTGGTAACGTTGACTTGAAACCGGAAGCAATCGCGTTGGCATTGATGATGAAACGCGAAGCGGATCTGGCGGATTCAATTGAATTAATTACGACATTCGACGACATTGAGCCACAGACCGTCGATAGCGTACTTAGCTATATAGAAAGTCGCGTTGCTTCTTAACACCAATCTTCGCCTGCTGGACGGGAAACTCGGCGAGCTACAGGCGACTCCGTACTTCGAAAAAGACCTGCAAGGCTTCGTCGATCAGCTTCGCGAGGTAGCTCAGGTCACACTTGATCGCCTAGTCGATCAAGAACCGGAAGTCGCGGATACCCTTGCACGCAGCATTTGGAAAGCAACCCAGTTTCTATCCGGCAGCAATACCAATCTGATTCCTTACGAAGTTGTGCATTGCCTAAAGGTGGCGCTGAGGGATTGGACTGACGGCGGCTATCTTATTACGACAGATATCACCGCAGACCGAAATTTCTATTTCCACGGAGTGCCAGATCATTTCTGGACCTGGGCAAAGACTTACGCCGACGTAGAGTTTAAGCACAAGCTCGTGCAAATCCAGATGCCCGAGCTGTATCGTCATCGACCACTATTCAACCTTGTTCTGTATCACGAACTCGGACACTTCATCGATACCACTCGGAACATCTCCAAGCTAGCACTGCTTTACTTAGAATCGGATGGCCACGTGCTGCCGAGTCTTTCGTCTTGTCCCAGTAATTGGTCAGACATTGAGTTTGAAGCGGCCAAGGTGTTTCATGCGAGAGAGTACTTTGCTGACGTCTTCGCCGCTTGTTATTTAGGTGACTCTATTCGAGAGTTTTTGGGCCAGTTTGTACCGAACGACCCCACTGAGGTTACGCATCCCGCCACATACGATAGATTGCAAGTGATTTCTGCATTGCTGAATAGCCAAGACAATAATCTCATCAAGATGATCAATCTCGCGCTGTCCGGTCTGGGACTGCCAGAACTTGCACTTCGATACACTGCACCGGATCTGGAAAGCACATTCGGCAACGTGCGACCGTACGACGTACGAAATGTAGAGGAGTTGCACGGCATGTTCGAAGCTGGATGGCATTTCTTGGGCGAAGCGTCACTTCAAAAAAGCCCGCCGTGGAACGCGGTCCGGATTGGCGAAGTCGAACGTATCATTAATGACCTGATGGAAAAGAGCATCCGTAATTTCATGATCCAAGAGCGTTGGCAACGTGCGGCTACTGACTAAAAAAGCGATTGAGATCTCGCTGGAATCGGACGACCAAGATTCATTGTTTGTCGATCCGCTGTTGGATCGCGAGCAGATTGGTCCGGTGTCATTGGATTTACGCTTGGGCTACGACTTTCAAGTGTCGATCTTGACGCGCCGGCCGTCTATTGACCCTTCGGATCAATCTTCTAGGCGCCGCTCGATTGCCTCTTACTTTCAAGAGACACGCCGTGACCTCGGCGATCGTTTTGTCCTCTACCCCGATCAAGTGGTTGTCACGACGACACTTGAATATGTGTCACTGCCGACCAACGTTTACGCGGACATTCTGACGCGCAGCAGTTACACGCGATTGGGTATTCAGCTGAACACAATGGTGCAACCGGGTTGGCGAGGCTGCATGCCGTTGGAGCTATGCAATCACGGCAGTACGCCAATTGAAATTGTCGTCGGCGCACGACTGGTTCAGGTGAGGCTGTTTGAAATTGATGAAGCCAATGCATACAGCGATCCAAGTAATCCGAGAAAGTACCACGGCAATGTTCGGCCGACGGTGTCTCGGGCGCGTCACGACGACGATTTGGCGCGTTTAGTTCATGCCCGCGAGCAGGACTAGTCGCTACTCTTTGTGGTTCTGGGCAAGCCGCTGATAGGTGGACTTCATGACTTCGTCAAGCGCGATCGCACTCTCGGGGGACAGGCGCGGATCTGAATGTATGAAACGCGAGACCTGCGCCAACGTCTCCACTCGACCATGATCAATACCGGTGACAAAGTCGGCCGGATTTAGTCCCGACCAGGCCGCCAGCGACGCGAGGCTACTGGCATC
>BFAU01000211.1 GCA_008975185.1 bacterium MnTg04
GCGGCGTTGGCGGTTTAAGTCACGAAGAAGCCGCACGCATGTTGGGCATAGCCGTAGGAACGAGCAAGGCACAGCTACACAGGGCCAGGCGATTACTGAAGGACCGATTGGATATTTGAGATGAACACGAGACACGAAAATACAGATGCTGATGCAAAGCTGGATAAGGCATTGAACGAGTTGCCGATTGAAATACAGCCGAAAAACGATCTTTGGCTGAATATCAGCCAGGCGATCTCGAACGGTCGGGGTCGAAAAGCTCGAGATAGCCGGCCGCCGCTGTTTGTACGCCTGGCGATCGCAGCTTCCCTGGTGGTCGTTTCCTCGCTGGCGACCAGCTGGTGGATAGCGCAGAGCGACAGCCGGCAGAGGGCGCTGGCAGTCAATGGTGAGTTCACTGCGCTGGTTGGGCCGGTGATCTTGCCGGCCAGTTATGACGAGACGCAAGTGCCGGGTGCACGCTATCTGCAAGACCGCGCCGAGCTGGTGCAAGCACTGGAAAAACAGATTCTGTTGCTGCCCGAAGAGACGCGGCTGAAAGTGGCCAGCGATCTGCTGGCGATCCAGCGGGCGCTCCAGGATATCAGCCGGGAGCTGACCGGCGATCCGGGCAACGTATTGCTGCAACAGTTGTTGCTGACTATGTATCAAAGAGAACTGATGCTGCTTGACGATTTGAATCAAATTACCGCGGCCGTAAAGGCCCAGAGGACCGTAATATGAACAAGTGGATTATCCTTTTCGCCGGACTGTTGTTGTCATCCGTAGCGTTGGCGGGAGAAGAGATTGACAGGACGCTGGCTGCGGACGCCGATGGCGAAGTATTGGTATCCAATATTGCCGGCACGGTCGTTATCCGTGGTTGGGACAGGAAAGAAGTCAGGGTAACCGGTGAACTTGGCAAGGGAACCAGAGAACTCATATTTGAGCGAGATGGTTCCAATGTCGAGATTCGGGTCGAAATCGAGAAGGGCAGGAACCGCAGGGTCCATGGCACCGATCTCGAAATCTGGTTGCCGCGGAAAAGTGAAATCGAAGTCATCACGGTTAGCGCGGACATCGAGGTCGGCGATGTGCATGGCAAGCAACGCCTGGAAAGCGTCAGCGGGACGGTGGACACGCAGATTTGGGACAGCGACCTGTATGTCCGGTCGATCAGCGGCGATGCAAATGTAACCGGTCACGGACACGCGGGCATGGTCACCATCAACCTGGTCAGCGGTGATGCCGATATCGAAAATGTGTCCGGTAAAATCGAAGTGCAGTCGGTCAGCGGCGATCTGGATCTTGAACTCGGCGACATCAATGAGGTCCGCGTACGGTCGACAACCGGTGACATGGACGTCTCCGGCAAGCTGGCGAAAGGAGCCCGGGTGATGATCGAGAGCATCAACGGCGATGCGATCCTCATGATTCATGGGCAGGTGAGCGCCGAGATCGAAATCGAGACCTTTAACGGCGATATCGACAATTGTTTCGGTCCGGAAGCGAGGCGAACCAGTAAGTACGCGCCCGGCCGAGAGCTGAGTTTCACCGCGGGCGACGGTAATGGCGAGATTCGCATCAAGACCTTAAACGGCGATGTGACCCTGTGTAAGAAATGATGGGCTTCCTGCAGTCGTCGGCCCGGCTTTGGTCGAGGATCATGCAATAATAGCGCTAGGAATACAGACCGTAACGGTGAGACTCGATGGCCCTGATGGCAGAACTCAAACGACGGCGGGTTTTTCGCGTCGCCGCCATGTACGGGGTTGCCTCCTGGTTCATCACTGAAGTCTCGGCGACCGTTTTCCCGGCGCTGTTCGTGCCGGACTGGGCCATCACTGTCGTGGTGGTCCTTCTCATAGTCGGGTTCCCCGTCGCCATGATCCTGGCTTGGGTTTTCGATATCGGTCCGGGCGGCGTGGTGCGCACGGCGGCGGAGGCCGGCAGCCAGCGTGAGGTCGAAAGTGGTCGCGGGCGCGCTGTATACACGGCACTGCTGGTCACGGGAACCGCGTTTCTGACCCTGGCGTTGTATCACTTTGGCCTGAAAGGCTATGACTGGATCGCCGAGGGTCAGCCAAGGTCCATCGCTGTTTTGCCTTTCGAAAACATCAGCAACGACCCCGGAAACGATTACTTCAGCGACGGGATATCGGAAGAACTGCTCAACCTGCTCGCCAAAATCCCGGACCTGCGAGTTGCTGCGAGAACTTCATCGTTCGCCTATCGCGGTGAAAAGGTGGACGCGCGGGAAGTCGGCAGAAACCTGGGTGTAGATACGGTGCTGGAAGGCAGCGTGCGCTGGTCCGGCGATGACCGGATCAGGATTACCGCGCAGTTGATTGACGTCAGCGATGAGTTTCATTTGTGGTCGGAAACCTATGACCGGGAACTCAAGGATATTTTCGAGGTACAGGACGATATTTCACGAGAAATCGTCAGTGCCCTTAAAATCCAGCTGGTCGGAGAAAAGCCGCCGGCGCTCGCCGCCACGCTGAACGCGCCGCCGACGGGTGATTTGCAGGCTTACCAGTATTACCTGGAAGCGCGCCACAAATGGCGCCAGCGGGGCGGACGATCCCTGACCGACAGCATCGAGTTGTTCCAGAAAGCTCTTGCACTGGACCCCAGTTATGCTCGCGCCGCGTCAGGTCTTGCCGCGGCCTATGTGGTGCTTCCAGGCTACTCGGTGCTCCCGGAGGAGGAGGGCAACAAGCTGGCGCAGGAGGCGGTCTACAAGGCGCTGGCGCTGGACGCGACGCTGGCGGAAGCGCATGCGGTGCTTGCGCTGATCAATGTGATCGGGATGAAATGGTCGGATGCCGAAGCCGATTTTTTCAACGCGATCTCGCTCGACCCCGATGAGGCGACCACTCACCAGTGGTATTCGTTCCTGCTTATGCGTACGGGCCGCTTGCCGAAAGCGCTCGAGCAAGCCCTGGAAGCACACAGGCTGGAACCGAATTCACCGATCATCAATAGCCACCTGGCCAGCGTATACATGGCCATGGCAGACAATGAAAAGGCGTTGTTCTACGCCGACGAAGCAGAACGCCTGGGTCTTGCGGCTAGTGTCGATGTGCTGCCACGCGTTCTGATCCACGCGCGCCGGGATGAACTGGATGAGGCCCAGCGTCTGTTTGCCAGCAGCTTTTCGGTCCAGGGAGATAAGGCGCCGGATGAGTTTCAGCGCTTGGCCATCCAGGCGATCGCCGATCCGGCGGTCGCGATGGAACTCTTGCAAAAGGTCGACCAGGCGGGTGACCGGGTACCGTTACGCGAACAATTCAGGATGTATGTCTATTTCGGCGGGCCGGCGCGTGCGTTGGCCGTTGCCCGGCGGATCGTCGAAACCGACCCGATGCAACTCGACCTGCCGTTGATTTGGTCACCGGAGAGCGCCGCGCTCAGGACCCAGGCCCGGTTCCCTGAGATTCTGGATTCGATTGGCCTGGTGGATTACTGGCAACGCTATGGCTGGTCCGAAATGTGCCGGGCCAGCGTCGATGGGATCAGTTGCAGCTGATCCGGATTTCCTCGCCGCCGGGTCGTATCGGGTCGCCACCGAATATCTGTGTGCGTCTCGCACCTGCCGGGTGCATCGCTGTACCATTGCCCCTCCAATATTGATGAAACCTTGACGCTGTCTGCGAATCGAACGGTGAAAGAGACCCATAGATGGTAAAACTAATCAAAATCCTGGCCGGCGCCATCGGCGCCTTAATCGTTCTACTGGTACTGGTGGCGTTGTCGTTGCCGCTCTTGTTTGACGAGGATGACCTGAAACAGGCGATCGGTGAGGCGGTGCTGAAAGAAACCGGGCGCGAGCTGACGATCGCCGGCGACCTGGATTTTTCCGTGTTTCCGTGGCTCGCTGTCGAGGTCAGCAATATCCGGCTTGGCAATGCAAAGGGGTTTTCCGACGAGCCCTTTGCCGAGATCGGACAGGCAAGTCTGGGCGTGCGTCTGCTGCCCTTGCTGGAAAAGAAAATCGAGGTAGGCCGGGTGACGCTGGATGATTTCGTGCTGAGCCTGTCGGTCAAGGCGGACGGACGGAACAATTGGCAGGACCTTCTGGAGGCAGAAGATACCGCCCCCGAATCGGAGGAGGCCGGGGCGATCGGTTTCGACGGCCGCGGTATCGCCGGTCTGACCATCAGTAACGCACTGATCGATTACCAGGACGAGGCGACGAGCGCTCATTACACCCTCAGTGAGTTTTCACTGGAGGCCGGTGCAATCGGCGGCAACCGGCCGGTACCGGTTGAAATGGCGATGCGCCTGGATGACGTGCTCGCCGGGCGGAGCGCCCGGGCGGAAGCGTGGACTGTCATCGACGCAAACCTGGCAAAGAACCAGTTCACCTTCGCCGACCTCGTTGTGCAGGTGGAAATTGCTGCGCCGGATTTGCCCGGAGGCAGTCAGCGGATGAGCCTGAAGGTTCCGGAAATCCGTTCGGACCTGGACGCACAGACTTTGAGCGCGGACAGTTTCGAGCTGTCGATGATGGGTCTGCAACTAAGTGGAGCGTTGGCGGCGACCGGTATTATCGATGAGCTCGGGTACAGCGGGCAGATTCGAATCAGCGATTTTTCACCGCGCGAATTGTTCACCCAGATGCGCATGGACGTACCCGAAACCGCGGACCCCGATGCCCTGACCCGGGCGCGCGCAGAGCTGAAATTCAGGGGAAACAGCCGCTCGCTGGCGCTCAGCGAAATCGATATGCGCCTGGACCAAAGCCAGTTGAGCGGCGAACTGAGCGTGCGAAATTTCGACCGGCCCGCCATCGACTTCGAACTCAGTCTGGACCGGATCGAAGTGGATCGTTACCTGGAGCCGGTGTCTGAGACTACGCCGCAGGGGTTGCCGCTCGGCGAGACCAACATCGAATTGCCGGTGGATATGCTCGAAGGACTGGATATCGAGGGGCAGTTTACGATCGGTTCCGTGCTTTCGGCTGGCATGACGTTTACCGACATGGTTGCGGGGGTAACGGTGAAGAACAAACGCTTGCGCCTTTACCCGGTGTCGGCCCTGTTCTACGGCGGCACCTACAGTGGCGATATCCGGCTGGATGGCTCCGCCGATCTACCGGTGTTGTCGATCAACGAGAAAATCGAGGGTATCCAGTTTGCGGAAATGGCATTCGACCTGTTCAATGGCGCGCCGTTGTCTGGAACCGCCGACGGCCATGCCAGGTTGAGCGGTGAAGGCCGGACCAGCGGCCAGGTCAGCCGCCGGCTGGCCGGTGATATTGGTCTGGCGATCAATGACGGGGCCTGGGAAGGCACCAACATCTGGTACGAGATTCGCAAGGCGCTGGCGATTTTCAAACGCCAGGCGCCGCCACCGCCGCCCGCGGAAAACCGAACTGTATTTTCCCGGATGCAGGCGACGGCGACGGTCAGTGAAGGCGTCATGACCACGAACGACCTGGTCGCCGAGCTGCCTTTCCTGACCCTGAGCGGCGGCGGTACGATCGACCTGGCGAGTTCGGAAATCGACCTCAAGCTGGTTGCTATCGTAGGCAACGATCCCGAGTTGCTGGGCGATGGTTTGGCCAAAGACATCGCGGGCGAGCGAATCCCGCTGAAGATCACCGGCACCTTGAACGATCCAGGCGTACAACCGGATTTCGTCGACCTGCTGAAAGAAAAAGCCAAGGAAAAACTGCTGGAAAAACTGGGTCTGGGGCGTCTGTTGGAGGCAAAACCGGATACTCCGGAAGAAACTACCGACCCCGAAAACCCGGATCAGCAACCGCAAGACCCAGAAGAGCAACTCAAGGAAGACATCGAGGAAAAAATCAAGGACAAGCTCAAGGACCTGTTCGGTGGCGGATGAGAAAATTTTTTCTGACATTGCTTGTTTTCTGTGCGTTCTCGGCAAACGCCGCCGAAATTCGCAAGCTTGATGTTTGGAAAAAGGGCGACGTCTTCTTCGTGGACCTGGCCGGCCATGTCGATGCGCCGATTAGCCACGTCTACGATGTGTTGGTCGACTACGATCGTTTGGACCGCCTCTCGAGCTCAATTGTAGAAAGCCGAATCCTGGAACCGGCCGATGACGGGACGCCGCTGGTTTATACGCTGACCAGGAAATGCGTCTTTGTGTTCTGCGGAAAAATTGAAAAAGTCGAGCGGCTCGAACTGGAGCCGCTCCACCATATTGCCGCCATTGCCATACCCGAACGAAGCAATGTCGTTCACGGGCTGTCCGAGTGGAATTTGAGTGAGGAGGATAACGGCACGCTCATCGAATTTCGCCAGGAACTCGACCCGGATTTCTGGGTGCCGCCGGTCTTCGGGCCGATGATGATCAAAAAAGTGATGCGACAGGGCGGTCGGCGAGCGATATTGCGCGTCGAGTATTATGCGCGGATCGCGGCCGGGTTGAGCGCCGAAGAACCCCCGCCGCTCAAGCGAAAGCGCAAAAGCCGCTCAGACCGTGGGCAATAGCAAAGCAATGGAGACCTTCGCCAGCCAGCTTCTGGGCTGGTATGAAGAACATGGCCGCAAGGACCTGCCCTGGCAGACCGACCCGACGCCGTATCGGGTCTGGGTATCGGAGATCATGCTT
>BFAU01000212.1 GCA_008975185.1 bacterium MnTg04
TGGCAGCATGCCAAAGATTGCCCGCATCAACGGTTATCAGCAGGTCAGCCGGACTGTTTTTCCCTTCCGCAACCAGCCGCTGCATCAACACGTCCGCCTTGTCGGTCACGAAATCGATCTGGATGCCCGTTTCCTGCTCGTAGAGATCGAAAACCGGTTTGATCAGCTGCTCGTTGCGCGCCGAGTAAACAACCAGGGATGAATCGGCGGGCGGCGTACACGCGGCAATCAACAAGGCAACCGCCAGCACCAAAAATGCGTTTTTGCTGGTCATGAATTCGTCTTATCCTAAATGCTAATGATTCTCATTATCATATGAAAGTACTGTATTTACAACACATTTTTGGGCTTCACGAGCAAAGATCGACCGTTTTTGGCGGACGCGGGTCGGCGATTTGCAGGCTCAGGGCTGGTCAGCTGTTTTTACGCAATCGCGTCCCGCTGACTTCGCCTTGTACATCGCGACATCCGCCGCCGCCAGCAACGCTTCCGCCACCGTTTTCAGATCCTGCTCGTACTCATCAGGCAGGCAACTGGAAACCCCGATGGACACGGTCATGGTTACGGCATTATTCGGATCTATGGTAATCGGAGTTTCACTGACCGCCTCCTTGATCCGGTTCGCCAGGTCTACGGCATCTACAACCAGGGTCGCGGGCAACAGCAAAACGAATTCCTCGCCGCCATAGCGCGCGGCCATATCGCTTCCCCGGATCTGGCTTTCAATCCTCTGGGCAAGTTCGCGCAGCGCGCGGTCGCCGGCAAGATGGCCGAACTGGTCGTTTATGCGCTTGAAATGATCGACATCGAGCAGCAGGCAACACAGGCTCAACCTGTCCCTCCGCGCCCGGGCCAACTCTTCCCGGAGACGATCCTGCAAATAACGACGATTGTGCCAGCCCGTCAGGACATCGGTCAGACCACTGCGCACCAGCCGCGCCCGGTTAACCATGTTTTCGAGCGCGAACGAGGCGATCGTCGCCAGGTAGGCGAGCACATCCACGGCATGCTGCGGCGTAAAGCGCGTCATGTCGGTGGTGCCGAAATTCAGGCTCCCCATCAGGCGATTCTGGCGGATCAACGGCAATAGCGCGACGCTCTTGAGGTGGGTTGAATCCGGGAAAACCAACTGATGGTCGGCGGCGTTGTACGGCCCGAGCCACGGCCGGCTCAGCGACGTGAACTGCGGCGCCAGACCCGTCATCGTATCGACATATATGACGCCCGGCAGCTCTTCATCACGGTCCATACTGTCCATCAGCAAGTGCCGAATTTCATGATGCGGGTCGCAAAGCAAAAGCGTGACGTTGCTAAGTCCAAAGGAATTGGCCAACCCGGCCACCATGCGCTCCATCAGGTCCTGCAGCGACTCAGCTTGCAACAGACCGAGTTCCCTGGTCTGCGAACGCTCCCGGATTACGTGGTTTTTCTCAGCCTCGCTCGTCAATTCGGCGAGGCGCTCCCTGAGCTTTTTATTCTTGGCCTGCAGGTCGCTCATTGTTTTCCTTAACCGGTCGCGAGCGTCCCGGCTCGCAGCTACCCTTTTTATCGGCTGCCTCGACACAATGCAAGCGGTCATCAACAGGCAACAAAAAAACCGCTGAACAATAATATTTCAGGTTCCTGGAAAGTCCACCGCTGCCACTGACGTTTTTCCGTGTATTCCTTCGACGTAGGGGGCCAGCCGCGTCTGCAGAAAGTCATCGATCATTTGTTCCAACCCTGGCATCCATTTTTTGTCGACCCCGCTGACCCGGATGCCCGGTGCAAGCGACGCCGCTGGAATTCACCGCCAGTCGACCGGAACGCGAATGCCGATCTCGCCGGCGTGCGGGTCGAAATAGCTTAAGGACAAGTATCCGTGGCCGTACCGTCTGCCGTAGAAACCGTAGCCATAGGGATAGCAGTAGGCGCGATATCGGCCGTGCCTGTAAGAGTAGACGTGCCGGCGATAATGGCGAGAGTAATGTCTGTCGTACCGATGGCGGTCTCGCGCATGCCGGCGTGAATACCGCCGATCGTGGCGGCGCGCAGATCGATGATCAAAACGCTCGCCATGGTCTGCCTGCCGACGATCATGGCGGTCGCGATCATGGCCATGCCGCGGTGAATCGGCCAGAACCGGGCCGCACAGGACCAGGCCAAACAGGGTCATTGCAAGAATTTTCATGGGGCACCTCCGGGGATCGCTTAATCTGTCCTGAAACACAGAGTAGCGAGCGGCGCCTGAACCCAGGCTGAATCGATTTTTGCAACCAAATCAGGGTGTTAACTGCATGTCGCCAAGGACTGCGGATCCTTGGCGACGTGCAGGCTAACGGAGCAGAAGCTTGAGCAGCCAGTCGACGATTCTCCGTCGTGGAGGGTAAACCAGCCGAGCGCTATTCAGCCACGGCCGGCTGAATACACTTTTTGCATGGGAAAATGTCAGGAACCCTTCTCGCCCGTGATAGGCGCCCATGCCGGAATTGCCGATTCCGCCGAACGGCATATCGTGGATACCGATATGAAAAATCGTGTCATTGACGCACGCGCCACCGGATTGGGTTTGCTCGAGCACCCGCTTGACCGTTTTCCGGTCGCGGTCAAAAATATAAAGCGCCAGCGGACGTGGCCGCCTGTTGATGTCGCTGATTACCCGCTCCAGGTCCTCATAGGCCAGCACGGGCAGCAAGGGGCCAAAAATTTCCTGCCGCATGATTTCCATTTCATCGTTCACCTCAAAAACCAGGGTCAGCGGCATCCGGCGATCGTCCAGTAACTCGTTACCCGGGTTAATGACTTCGACCCGGGCACCTTTAGACATCGCGTCACTCAACAACGCATCGAGGCGAATCTTGTGCCGGTCATTGATAATGCAGGTGTGGTCCGGGTTGCCATCGAGATACGGGTACATCCTGGCACAGTGCCTGCGTAGGGCCGCCGCAAACCGGTCGACCTGGTTCTTCGGACAGTACACGTAGTCGGGAGCCAGGCAAAGCTGACCGGCGTTCATCGATTTCCCGAAACAGATGCGCTCGGCGGCGAGTTCCAGATCGGCATCGGGGCCAATAATCGTCGGCGACTTGCCGCCCAGTTCCAGGGTCACCGGTGTCAGGTTTTCCGCAGCCGCGCGCATGACTTCCCGGCCAACATCGGTAGAACCGGTGAACAACAAGTGGTCGAAAGGCAGGCTGACAAACTGGCGCGCAGTTTCCACGCCCCCGGTCACCACCGCAACCTCGTCAGCCGCAAAGGCTTCTTCGAGCATGAGCCGAATCGCCGCGGATGCATGCGGGGTAATTTCCGACAGTTTCAGCAACACGCGGTTACCGGCCGCCAGCGCGTATGACAACGGCTGAACCGCGAGAAACAGCGGCACATTCCACGGCGAAACGATGCCTACCACGCCCAGCGGATTGTAGTAAATCCGTGCGCTGGCCGGCGCCATCAGCCAACCGACATGGCGGCGTTCAGGCTTCATCCAACGTCGCAAATGCCTTTTCAGGTAACGAATGTTTTGAATCGGCATCAGGATTTCGGCGAACTCGGTCTCCAGCCGGCTGCGGCCGCCAAAATCTGCATCGATCGCCTTGATCAGCTTTTCCTTGTGAGCCACCAGCGCCCGGTGCAAACGGTCGAGACGATCGATGCGATCCTTGCGGCTCGGCATCGGCTGCCGGCGAAAAGCCCGGCGCTGGGCGTCCAGCAAACCTTGCAAATCGCCGCGATCGGTTTCCGGGTGGGCAGTCGTTACTTCGCTTGGCCTGACAGACATAAGTAATCACCATCGGGATGGGGCAGCCTCGCCAGGATCGCTTACATTCGGCAGGCCGCGAGCCTGTTAGTATTCGACCTTTGGAGCGGTCTGGCAAGATGGTATGGCAGGGGGAGCCCATGAAATCGAAAGCCGCAGTCGCCTGGGAGGCGGGCAAGCCACTGGAGATCGAGGAGGTCGAGGTTGCCGGCCCGGCTCAAGGTGAGGTCCTGCTACGCATGGTCGCAACCGGCGTTTGCCATACCGACGCCTTCACCTTGTCCGGCGCCGACCCGGAGGGTCTTTTCCCGGCAATACTGGGTCATGAAGGCGGCGCGGTGGTGGCGGAAACCGGCGACGGCGTCAGCAGCGTGAAGCCCGGAGATCATGTCATCCCGCTGTACACTCCCGAGTGCGGTAGCTGCAGTTTCTGCACTTCCGGCAAGACCAATTTGTGCCAGAAAATACGCGAGACCCAGGGCAAGGGGTTGATGCCCGATGGAACCAGCCGTTTCAGCACCGCCGGCAAAACTCTTTTCCACTACATGGGCACCTCCACTTTTTCTGAATACACGGTGCTGCCTGAAATTGCCGTGGCCAAGATAAACCCGGAGGCTCCACTGGAGAAAGTCTGTCTGCTCGGTTGCGGCATCACCACCGGCATAGGCGCCGTCCTGAACACGGCCAAGGTCGAGCCCGGTTCGTCGGTCGCCGTTTTCGGCCTGGGCGGAATCGGGCTGGCGGTGATCCAGGGTGCCATCATGGCAAAAGCCGAACGAATAATCGCCATCGATATCAACCCGGCGAAATTTGAACTGGCTATGCAACTCGGCGCGACCGATTGCGTCAATCCGCAGGACCATTCTTCACCGATCCAGGAGATCATCATCGAACTGACCGACGGCGGCGTGGATTACTCCTTCGAATGCATCGGCAATACCGATACCATGCGCGCGGCGCTGGAATGCTGTCACAAGGGATGGGGTGAATCGACGATCATCGGCGTTGCCGGCGCGGGCAAGGAAATCAGTACGCGACCGTTTCAACTGGTGACCGGGCGAGTATGGCGGGGCACCGCATTCGGTGGCGTCAAGGGACGTTCTCAACTGCCAGGCTATGTCGAGCAATATCTCGCCGGTGAAGTCAGGATAGACGAGATGATTACCCACACGATGCCGCTGGAAGACATCAACCAGGCTTTCGATCTCATGCACGAAGGCAAATCAATCCGCTCCGTCATTCACTTCTAGGGGCAGCCATGTCCGACAGTGCAATACCCGCTCTCAAACTGACCTCGTCAAGCCGGCTGTTCGACGGCGACCTGCAAGGCTTCGAGCATTATTCGAACAGTTGCGATTCCATCATGCGGTTCTCGGTTTACCTGCCGCCCCAGGCCGAGGAAACCAAGGTGCCGGCGTTATTGTGGCTTTCCGGACTTACCTGCAACGAAGAAAATTTCATGCTGAAATCCGGCGCACAAAGATACGCCGCTGAACTGGGGATTGCGCTGATCGCACCGGATACCAGCCCGCGGGACACGGGAACGGCAGGCGAGGAGGATGAGTGGGATTTCGGCAGCGGAGCGGGTTTCTACGTCAATGCCACACGCCTTCCCTGGTCGCGGCATTTTCAAATGTATGACTATGTCAGCAAAGACCTGCTGGAGGTTGTCGCCGCGAATCTTCCGCTGGACACCGGGCGCCTGTCGGTCAGCGGTCACTCGATGGGTGGACACGGCGCGTTGATCGTGGCGTTGAAAAACCCGGGCATGTTCAAGTCGGTATCGGCTTTCTCGCCGATCTGCGCCCCGGCGAAGTGCCCATGGGGAATCAAGGCGTTCACCGGTTATTTCGGCGAGGACCGGGAGCGCTGGCGGCAATACGACGCCAGCGAACTGGTCGGCCAGGCCAGTGAAAAGCTGCCTTTGTTGATCGACTTTGGAGCCGCGGACGAATATCTCGAGGAACAGTTATTGCCGGGCCTCCTGGAGGATGCCTGCAGCAAGCATGAGCATCCGCTGAAACTGCGTATACATCCAGGTTACGACCACGGCTATTACTTTGTTGCCAGTTTTATCGGCGAACATCTCCAGTATCATGCCAGCGCGCTGGCGCCCTGAAAGCCAGGGCTGATCGACAAGCGGACGAATGCGCCCGGGCGATGAAACACCAGCATGAAACTCACGGAGCCGGGACCGACAAGCACAAGCCGAGCCTTGCTCTGGCCGCCGGTTCGGACTGCGCGGTTGCGGCTGCCCGCCAGGTTGCAAACCAGGGCGGCAACGCCGTCGACGCGGCCATAGCCGCGGTCCTGGTCGCCGCGACAACCGAGCCAGGCGTCGCCGCGCTGGGAGGCGGCGCCTACCTGACGATCTGGCCGCAGGACGGCCCCCCGGTCACCATCGACGGCAATGTGGAGATGCCGGGACGCGACGGCATCCCTCCCGCACCCGACCTGGATTCGGTGCACATGGAGTATGGCGGCGGCGTCACGACCCTGGTCGGCAACGCCTCGATCGGCACGCCGGGCGCAATCGCCGCCTGTGGCCGCGCCAGAGAACAATTTGGCAAACTGCCCTGGCAAACGCTGGTGCAACCGGCGATCGACACCGCAAGAAGCGGCTTCCCACTGAGCATGGCCTGCTGGTCCTATCTGCAATACTCGGCCAAACCCATTTTTTCCCGCAGCGAGGAAGGCCGGCGGGCATTACTGACCCCCGCTGGCGAAATCAAGGCAGCCGGCGCGAGGATCTGTCTTCCGGAGCTCGCCGACAGCCTGGAGATCATCGCCCGCGAGGGACCGGACAGCCTCTATACCGGCGGCCTGGGCCGCCGGATCGCCGCAGACATCATCAAGTCCGGCGGAGTCCTGGGCGCAACCGACCTGGCTTGTTACCAGGCTATCGTGCGGGATCCTGTCATCGTGGAACTCAACGGCTGGCGGATCGCCGGCAACCCGCCGCCGGCCGCCGGCGGAACCAGCCTGGCGGCGATGCTCCTGTTGCTGGAGAAAAATGCAGAGAGCGGCCGTGATCATCGAGCGATACTCCTGGACGTGCAACGAAAGGTCATGCAGCTCAGAAAGCAGATGGCAGGACTCGTCGATCCGGCGCCTGCGGCTTTTGCATTCCTCGAAAAAACCGCGCGCGGAATATCGGCGCCGAACACGGTGCATGTATCCGCCGTCGACAAAAACGGGTTGGCGTGCGCCGTTACCTGGTCGGCGGGTTACGGTAGCGGACTGATGCCGGGTGGCGCGGGTATCTGGATGAACAATTGCCTGGGCGAAACCGAGCTCAACACTCGCGGTATCCTGAGCGATCCGCCCGGCACCCGGGTGCCTTCGAATATGGCGCCGACCATTGCCAGGAACGAAAATGGCAGCGTAATCACGATCGGGTCGCCGGGCGCGGAGAGAATTACCACGGCATTGCTGTATACACTTTACTACGTAATTTTCGAATCGCTGCCGCTGGCGGAAGCCATAAAAAAACCGAGGGCGCACGTCGAAAAATCCACCGCGGGTCTGACTATAGCCTGCGAACCGGGCGCCACGCACGATGACACAAACCTGCCCCTGCGAAGTTTTGATCGGCCCGATATGTTTTTTGGCGGCGTGACCGCCGCGGCCCGGCTG
>BFAU01000213.1 GCA_008975185.1 bacterium MnTg04
GATCATCAGGCGACAGCGCCGCCTCGAGATGCTCGGCGATCGATGCCGCCATCTCGCTTTGGATGGCGAAAAGGGTCTCGGCGGTCAGCGTGCGGTCATAGGTCTTGGCCCAGATGTGCTCATCGGTGCCTGCATCGATCAACTGCACATTGATGCGCACCTGGTTGCCGGCGCGCTGTACGCCGCCTTCCAGGATGGTCGCCACACCCAGTTCCTCGCCGATGGTTTTCATGTTCTTGGTCGTGTCGCGATATTCCATGACCGAGGTACGTGATATCACCTTCATCGAACCCAGGTTGGCGAGCAGGGTCAACAAGTCGTCGTGGATGCCATCGGCCAAAAATTGCGCGTTTTCCCGTTCCGAACTGCGATTGGCAAAAGGCAGCACGGCGATGGAACGGCGGTCGAGCGAGTGGTCGGCGGTGGTCTGTAGCTGATCGCCGGACAGGAAGAATTTGTCCGCGGCGAACCACACGATGATCGCGGCGAGGATAGCAATAACCGTAAAATCCAGTTTTCGGCCGGTGACATGGGTGATGGACTGACCGCGGTCGACGTCCTTTTCAAGCTTGATGCCCTCGGGCGTGATCTCGAATGCCCAGGCAAACACTAAGGCAACAGGGAACCCCAGGATCATCAAGGATGTGAAGACCTGCATCACCCATTCGGGTGCGTTGAAGGTCGGAAAAATGACCGAGGCGACTTCGACGAGCAACCAGCCGACGACGCCATAGACGGCGGCAACACGAAAAACGTTTCTGCGTTTGAGTTCCTGGAAAAAGCCGCCGTTTTGCTTCAAGGCAAAGCCCCGCTCGATGGGTTAAAGGTCGAAATCATAGCACCAACCCAGTCCCTACTCTTGCGCTTCGGCCTGCGCGACCAGCCATTCGATCACCGCACGGACCTTGGGATCGTCGGCGTTTTGCTCCGGACAGACTGCGTAAGCCGCGACGTCGGTGGCCAGGACCAGGTCGAACGGCTGGACCAGTTTGCCGTCGCGCAACTCCGTTTCGACGGTTCGCGGGTTGGCCAGTGCGACCCCCTGCCCCTGTATCGCCGCCTGGAACAGGACATTGGGGTCGTCCATGACCCAGCCCTCGTGTGGGTCCACATTGTCGATACCCGCAAAATCCAGCCATGACCTCCAGTACTGATAGCTGCCGTCATGCAACAGCCGGACACGCGCAAGGTCCTCGGGAAATTGCAATGCATCGGGTCCTTCAAGCAGCGCCGGCGCACAGACCGGCACCTCCTCATGGTCGAACAACCGGGTAACCGATAATCCCGGCCAGTTGCCACGGCCATAGCGGATAGCCACGTCGATCCTTTCGCGCTCGAAATTGACCAGCCGCGTGGTCGAACTGATGCGGATTCCATATTGCGGAAAATCCCGCTGAAAAAGGTGCAGGCGCGACATCAGCCAGCCGACCGCGAACCTCGGCGTGGTACTGATCGTCAGGATCTGCTTCTCGTCCGCACGCGTCCGGATGGCGTCCGAAGCCTCCGCCACCTGTTCCAGGGCGCGCCGGACGACCGCGGCGTATTCCCTGCCCTCATCGGTCAACTCGACGCCACGGGGCAGCCTTTCAAACAGGCGGCGACCCAGGAATTCCTCGATGTGCCGGATCTGGCGGCTCACCGCGCCATGGGTAACGAACAGATCGCCCGCCGCCGCCGTGAAGCTCTTGTGGCGTGCGGCGGCTTCGAAGGCCCGCAGCGCGTTCAATGGTGGAAGTTTTTTCATAGCTGTGATTAAAACTCACATTAATAGGTGAAATTATATCGATTTTTATTGTTTTATCAAGGCATTACTATGGTTCCCGTGATTCAGATGCACATCTTTTGAAGGAGAGAAGCCATGAACCTTTACCAAGCGAAGACCCAGACCACTGATGAGAATCAGGTAGCCCGGGAACAAGCGCGGGCCAGGCGGATGCGTCGTCGTCACCAGAACCACAGCCACTTCGGCACTGCGCCGAGCGCTCCGTCGCTATTCACGCTGCGCTGGTGAGCGACACCAGGTCCACCGACCCCATGCAGGTCAGCAAAACCCCGCCACGGAGGGCGGGGTTTTGTTTAACCACAGCAAACTTCCCCCGGCCCGCTAACCTGACGGGCTGATATTCGCGTTCAGGCGAAACATGTTCTTTGGATCGTAACGATTCTTTATCTTGACCAGGCGCGGATAATTGGGCCCATAGTTCGAATGGGTCTTCTTTTCGCTTTCATCGTTGAGGTTAGTGTAATAGCCGATCGTATGATCGTGCCAGCTTTTGTAGTAACCACGTACCTTCGCGATATTCGCCTCATTCCGGGCCGGTTCCGCCCATACGCCAAGAACTCCGATGAGGGCAAACGCCTTCCGGTGCGCAAAAGCGGTTTCCTCCTGCCCGACCCTGGAAATGGCTCCGCGCAGGTGATCTGTAAAAATCATGACCGCCGCATCCTGAGGCAAATTGCCCAGCAAATCGTCAATCAACCCGGGTGAGAATTCGTCTACGAACCCGGATTTCAGGTAGTACATCAATCCGTGACGCAACGCTACATCGGCGCCGGTTTGCAAAGTGTTGTATTGCATCAGGCCGATACTGCCCGACATCGGACTGCCATATTTTCGCAGCGGCTCGATCGCGCGTTCGCCAGCGGCCGGGTCCCCGACATAAATCACTTCGATGCCAACGAATCGCTCACCCTCCGGTGAAGTGCCCATCGAAATCGTCGCACTGAGTTCGTCCGGCGCTGCCGCCGCGAATTCCTGGTAAAAGCTCAACAGATCCCTGCCCTGCTCGTACGGATATACCACAGTGCCGGCGAGCAACTCCGGCCCGACCGGGTGCAAATCGTATTCGAACGAAGTCACGACACCGAAATTGCCGCCACCACCGCGCAGCGCCCAGTACAAATCCGGGTTTTCATCGCCGCTGGCATGGCGGTCCCTGCCATCGGCC
>BFAU01000214.1 GCA_008975185.1 bacterium MnTg04
TCTGTTCCACGAGTCCATCGAGTTCCGGAATACCCGCCACCGCCCAGCCTCCGGCCAGGACCGGGAGCAGAACAAGGGTTGTCAGAAGCCGATTCATTCTAGAAAAAGTCCTTTTCGATCCACGAAAAATGCTCGGGAATGACGCCGATGGCGTATTAATAACCGTTTGGACAGCCACGGAAAAGGGAGGTTGGTGGTCCTTGAGACCAGCGGTGGTCCTGGCGCGCTGAGGTGCAGGGCCCGGCGTTGCCGGAGTGTTCCGCTTTGCGGCTCAGGCGCTGTCAGCGACCTGAAAAGAAGTCGACATCTCTTTCTGCAGGGGTGCCGGCACTGGCTGATAATGACTGAAAGCCATCGTGAAGCTGCCGACGCCGCCGGTCAGGGAGCCCAGCCTGGTCTGGTAATTCTCCAGCTCGGCCAACGGCACTTCGCCGTCTATACGGATCTGGTTGCCGGCGAGAACCTCGTTGCCGTTGATGCGACCACGGCGCGAGGAGAGATCGCCGGCGATATCGCCCATGTGATCGCCCGGCACGGTGATTTCAACCTTGACGATGGGTTCGAGGATGATCGGCTTGGCCTGCTTAATGGCTGCGACGAAAGCCTTTTTCCCAGCCGCGACGAACGCGACTTCCTTGGAATCAACGGGATGGTGTTTGCCATCGTAAACGGTGACCCGAACATCTTGCATTGCGTACCCGGCGATCGCACCGGATGTCAGTATCTGGCGCACTCCTTTTTCGACCGCCGGTATGTATTGGTAGGGGATCGAACCACCAACGACCTTGTTGACGAATTCGAAACCCTGGTCCCTCGGCAGTGGCTCGACGCGTAGAAAAACTTCGCCGAACTGGCCGGCGCCGCCGGTTTGTTTCTTGTGGCGGTGGTGACCCTCGGCCTTGCGGGTGATGGTTTCACGATAAGGGATGCTGGGCGGCCGAGTGTCGACCTCGACGTGAAAGCGCTCTTTCATGCGCTCCATTATCGCGCGCAGGTGAAGTTCTCCGCTGCCGCGCATGACAGTCTCGTTGGCGGACGCATGGTGCTCCACGACGAGGCTGGGGTCTTCCGCAGAAAGTTTTGCGAGCGCTTCTGACAATTTCTGTTCGTCACCCCGTCGTTTTGGCGTGATGGCGACACCATGCATCGGCGGTAGACTCTTAACGGCCTCCAGGTGGAAGCGATCCTCGTCATGCGAATCATGCAGCACCGAGTCGAATTCGATTTCATCCACTTTTGCTACCGCACAAATATCGCCGGGTATACCCCTGACCATTTCAACATGTTCTTTCCCTTGCAGGCTATACAGATGGGATACCTTGAACGGCTTGCGTGCATCGCCGATAAAAAGCTGGGTATTCGGCGAAATCGTGCCCTGGTGTATACGGAAAATTCCCATACGCCCGATAAACGGGTCAACCATGACTTTGAACACATGGGCGATCACATGTTTATCCGCATCCGGCTCCACCTTTACAACCTCGGCATCGTCTCCCTCGCCCTTGATGAACGGCGGCGGGTTACCCTCCATTGGATTCGGCATTAGGTGCGCAAATATATTGAGCAACTGGTTGATTCCCGACCCGGTTTCCGCCGATACGAAACAGACCGGGACCAGGTGGCCGCGGCGCATGGCTTTTTCGAAAACATCATGTAGCTGCGCCGGGTTCATGTCCTGTCCCTGTTCCAGGTATACCTCCATCAGTTCCTCATCGAGTTCAACAACCTGGTCGATAATTTCAGTGTGCGCCTCCTCTACAGATGAGAAATCGACGGATTCTTCGTTATCCGGCTTGAAATAACAGTCAACGACCTTTTTCGCGCCATCGGCCGGCAGGTTGATGGGCAGACATTCGTTGCCAAATGTCTCCCTGATGTCGTTCATCAACTGCCGCAGGTTTATGCCCGGCGCATCGATGTGGTTGATGATGATCATTCGGCACAGACCGTCTTTGGCTGCGGCTTCCATCATCCTTCGGGTCACGAGTTCGATGCCGTGTTCAGCATGGATAACCACGGCCGCTGTCTCGACGGCTGGCAAAATGGCGATACTGCGACCGGCAAAGTCCGGGTATCCGGGAGTGTCTATCAAGTTGATGTGGGTGCCTTCGTGCTCCAGCGAGCAAACGGCAGTTTCCAGGGAATGGCCCAGTTCTTTTTCGTGGGGATCGAAATCACAAACCGTGCTGCCTCGCTCTACGGTTCCCCGCGAGCGGATGCTCCCGGTTTTTTCCAGCAATGCTTCGGCCAATGTGGTTTTGCCGGTCGCGCTGTGGCCGACAAGGGCTATGTTGCGGATATCCGCAGATTGATAACTGCTCACGGCGTTTTTTCCTTATCTTTGTTCTACAGCATTAACTTGACCCGTCGTCGGCGGAGACAAACGGATCGGGCAAACGCCTCTTTAGTCCCGGCCCGTTGGCGAAGCATCGTGCGCGCCGGCGGGCCGGACTGGAAACCGACTGATCAGCTCGTGCCGACCAGTATTCCAGTGCTAATTTGATATAAGTACGGCGTATATGCGGTCTTTGTGCAGCAGACGTTTCTTCTTAACGTCTTCGCAATATTGATTATCGCGGGGCTCGACACCTTTTTCTATACGTATGACTTCACGATTCAAGCGGGTGTAATCATCGGCGAGGTGGGCAAAGTTCTCGTCCGTTTCCCAAAGTCTGTCTATCAATTCAGAAAACTCCGGGAATTCGTGTTGAAGATCGTGATTCTGGCCCATTATTGAGTCAATATTGATTAGATCTGCACTCATCGGCGTCTACCTCCTGTAGATAGGTCTGGAATGTGGATTGAGGTATTCGTTTGCTTCTCCTGGCGTGCCTGGCGCCGGTCGTCGGTCCAGCACCTTGTCGGGCTACGAGACCAATATAGCGCGCGTGGAGCAGACCTGCATTCTTGCAATGCAGCAATTGAAAAACACCTGTGATTACAATGAGTTGGATTTAGAGGGTTGCGCTTCGGGGAACAGGAGAGGTGCTGCGGGGCGGAAACGGCCCTATTCTTCGTTTTCGACTTCGCTGAGCGCCCGCATGATGCCGTCGAGACCGACTATCCTGTCTTTGTCTTTCTTCTTGCAACTGCGGAAGTATTTGCGAAAAGCCGCGACCTGGTCAGGCTCGGCCTGACGCAGATAGCTCAGCACATCCGTATAGGTACGGTCTTCTGTATCCCCGATTGTCGGATTTTGCACTGCCATAATGGGCTCCCGACCCATTGCAATGCCTGTACCATAGCCCGTGGTCTGATTTGCCCACCGTGAACCAGTTCGCAGTTCGGTAAATTGCTGCAATGGCTGAAAACAGGGGCTTTCAGGTAGCCGCCGGTGGTGTGGCGGTGCGTGGTTTGCGGACCTGGCGTAACAGTATTAGCAGGACTCCCAGCAGCGTGCAACTGCCACCGGCTATCATGCGCGGCGTCAACTGGTCACCCAACAATGTTACGCCGAAAATCACCGCAAAAACGGTGGCCAGCAAAAACGTCGGCATGACCAGCGACAGGTCATAGCGCTGGATCAGGTAGTACATGCCGCTGTGGGCAAGAACGCTGGCCGCAAGCGCCGTATAAAGAACGGCTCCCCAGACCGACAGATCGGCCTGCAGCAACATCGCAAACTGCCCGGGCTCAAATGCCAGGGACATGCCGAGGAGTAGCGGCCAGCTGATCATCGCGATCCAGCTTTGCAGTTCAAAAACACCGACGCCGGTCAATTTCTTGGCGACCAGCAGCCCGCAGGCGCCGAACAGTGAGCCGAGAACTACGAGGGCGAGGGCGTTTCGATAGGCGAAGACTTGCGGGTCGAAACTTATCAGCAGGATGCCGCCAAAAGCCATCGACAGGCCCAGCCAGCGCCAGAACCTGATTTTCTCGCCGAGAAACAGCATCGACAACACCGTCGCAAACGGAATCCCAAGCTGCATCGCGATGGCAACGCTGGATATATCTGCGGCCAGCGCGAGGCCGGTATAGATCAGCGCGAAATGAATGCCGCCGGTAGCGACGGCAACAAAAATGACGGCGCGCATCTGGCCTTTATGAATCTTGAGAACCGGCAGCAGCACTGCCGCGACGATGGCAAAGCGCAGGAAAGTAAACAGGATGGGTGGGATCTGCCCGACGCCATATTTGGCGACGACCACATTGAGGCCCCAGATCAGGTTGATCAGCAGCGTCAGGAGAAGGTCTTTAGCAGCCAAGGAATATCCTGGAAGCTTATGCGGAACGGGATAATATCCGTTATAGTCGCCTGCCTTTCCTGATTACCGCAAGGGAATTTCCATGCTAATGCGAATTAGTTTCGATCTCAGCGACAATGATTTGCGTCATTTTAACTTGATCATGAGGGAGGCTCGCAGTGCGGCAAAAAAATCGGCGCCTGAGCAAATCATATCGGCAACACGCGACCTGCTTGCCAAGTTGGAAAATACGAAAGTACCGGCCTTCGTTGAGCAGCGACTGGAGCTCTTGCAGATGATGGTGGCGATGGTCACCGACGATGAATTCAAACTGCCCGCACCCGAGGTCAAGCGGGCGCTGCACGGCCTCGCGTATTTTGTCGAGCCGGACGACCTGATTCCCGACCACATTCCCGGCCTGGGGTTTCTGGATGACGCCATCATGATCGAACTGGTAGCTCGCGATCTGCAGCATGAGCTGGATGCTTACCGGGATTTTTGTCAGTTCCGCGAAACAAGGCGGACCCTTGGCGAAAATGACGGGCGCGAAGGCTGGCTGGATTCCCGGCGACGGCAGTTGCTCGAGCGCATGCGCCGGCGGCGCAAAAAGAAACAGCGAAGTTGACTGTACCGGAAGCAAGAGAACAAGAATTGCTGCTCGCTGCCGCGCGCATCGCGCGGGACCACTTCGGCATCGACGGCAGCGCCAGCCGCCTGCACGGCTGCGAAGGGCATATTTTCCGTGTCGGCAACGAGGACGGCAGGCTATGGGTTTTGAAGCTTAGCCCGGATGGCTTGACCGAATCCATAGAGTTGCAGCGCAATGTATTGCGGTTCCTGTCATCGAAAAAACCGGGTGTTGCGATCCAGACATTCAGGCCCGCGCTGGACGGGAATCTGCCACGAGTACAATTTGACGGCCGGCAATGGCTGGCATGGATGGTCAGTTTTCTGCCGGGGCCGGTACAGGCTTCGACTCCCCGGTCGCAGCGATCGCCACGCGAGCTTGGATCGGTCATGGGCCGTCTGGACAAAATTCTTTCTGGTTTTGACGACGACAGGGTAAGACGCCATCTGCGCTGGGACCTCGCGCAGGGGAAGGATTTGCGGGCGGGTCGCAAAGCGATCAAGGATCCGGTACGCCGCGAACTGGCCGGCGGATTGCTCGAGCGCAGCCTGACGATTGTCGACCGTCTGCAAAAGGATCTGAGAAAGTCGGTTATCCATGGCGATGCCAACGACCACAACCTGCTGATCGGCAGTGACGGCAAAAGCATCTCGGCGGTGATCGATTTTGGCGACCTCGTCGAGACCTGGCGAGTCGCCGAGGCGGCTATCGCAGCCGCTTATGCTTTGCTCGATTCGGATGAGCCGGTTGCGCTGGCGGCCGAGGTGCTGGCCGGCTATCACTCCCAGTGGCCGCTAAATGAAGCAGAGATCGAGGCTTTTCTGCCGTTGGTCGAGATTCGACTTTGCATGACCGTCATTCATGCGGCGATGGCAGCGGATGACGGTGACGAGTATTCACAAATTCATGCCGAGGATGCTTGGCGTGCGTTGGCTGTGCTTGAGGACAGAAATCCTTGCCGCGGACATTACCAATGCCGTGCCGCCTGCGGTTTGGATTCCACGCCGCAGACCCGGCCCCTGACCCAGTGGCTGGCGAAGCGCTCAACAGATTTGCGTCCGGTCATTGCGGAAAATTTGCTGTCCTCGGCGATCGTGCTGGATCTTTCGGTGGGCAGCGAAGAATTTAGTGTATCGAGCGATGATGTCGAAACCTTGACCGAAAAATTGTTCGCCCACATCGAGTCGGCCGGCGGCACGGCGGGCATCGGCCGCTACAGGGAAAACCGCAGCCTGTACAAAAGTGAGCTTTTTATGTCCGCAGGAGCGGAGGCGCGCAGCTTTCATTTGGGTCTGGACCTGTTCGCAGCGGCCGATACGCCGGTCATGGCGCCGCTGGATGGCCAGGTCCTGAGTGTCACCGACAACGCTCGCGATCTCGATTACGGACCCACGGTTATCTTGCAGCACGATGCCGATGGCCAGGAGTTCTTTACCCTGTACGGCCACCTGAGCCCGGCCACGCTGGATCGCCTGGAGCCGGGACAGGAGGTCGGCGCTGGGGAGACTATAGGGTGGATCGGCACCTACCCTCGCAACGGCAACTGGCCGCCGCACCTGCATTTCCAGGTCATGACCGACATGCTCGATTACCAGGGGGACTTCCCCGGCGTTGCGCGTCCATCCGAAGCCTGGTACTGGCGGGGTTTGTGCATAGACCCAAACCTGGTGCTTGGCCTCAATCTGCCGGTCGATGCCGCCCAGGACGATCCGCGCCCGGCGTTGGCAAAACGCCGGGACAAACTGCTTGGCGGCACTTTCAGCCTCAGTTATGAAAAACCGCTGTTGATTACGCGCGGGCGCGGTCAGTTTCTCTACGACTTCAGAAACCGCGCCTGGCTCGACCTGGTCAACAACGTCAGCCATGTCGGTCACTGTCACCCGCGGGTGGTTGAGGCGGTCGACCGGCAAATGTCGCGGCTTAATACCAACACCCGCTACCTGCACCCGCTGATCCTCGAATACGCGGAGCGAATCACGGCATTGCTGCCGGACCCGCTCAAGGTCTGTTACCTGGTTTCCAGCGGCAGCGAAGCAAACGAGCTGGCGGTCAGGTTGGCGCGCGCGGCGACCGGGCGCTGCCGATTGCTGGTTCTCGATCATGCCTATCACGGCAATACCGCAGGCCTGGTCGAGATGAGCCCATACAAGTTCAATGGCCCGGGCGGTGAAGGTCAGGCCCGGCATATCGATGTGTTGCCGCTGCCGGATAGTTTTCCGCAACGAAGCGGTGCGTTA
>BFAU01000215.1 GCA_008975185.1 bacterium MnTg04
AGGCCGCCAACACCGCGGCGCGACCGGCGAACGCGCTGACCAGCAGCAACAGGCTCGATCTCGGCAGATGAAAATTGGTCAGCATTGCGTCGACGACGCGGAAACGGTATCCCGGATAGATAAACAGGCTCGTTTCGCCGCTCATGGGGCGCAGCTCGCCGCCTTCGGCGGCGCTTTCCAGGCTGCGAACGACAGTCGTGCCTACTGCGACCACGCGACCGCCCCGCTGACGGGTGCGGCGCACCGCTTCGCAGACTTTCTCCGAGACCTCGACCCGTTCCGCGTGCATCCGGTGCTCGCGTATGTCGGCGGTCCGCACCGGCTGGAAAGTGCCGGCGCCGACGTGCAAGGTCAGCCGCGCCTGCTCCACGCCCTGTTCAACGAGGCGGTCGAGCATGGCCTGGTCGAAATGCAGGCCGGCGGTCGGCGCCGCCACCGCGCCTGGCCGATCCGCGTATACAGTCTGGTATCTCTCGCGATCCAGCGCCTGGTCGGCACGTTGAATATAAGGCGGTAACGGCACATGACCTTCTTGCGCGAGACAATCCATCACCGCGTGATCGAAGCGCAGCCGGTACAGATCGCCATCGCGGCCTTCAACGACCGCCTGACAGCCCTGGAATATCAACCGGGTCCCGGCGCGCGGAGCTTTGCTGGCCCTGACCTGCGCGGCCGCGCCATCGCTATCGATGATGCGTTCGATCAGGACCTCGCAGCGGCCGCCGCTTGCCTTGTGGCCGGTCAGCCGCGCCGGTATCACGCGGGTATCGTTGAGCACCAGCAGATCGCTGGGGTGCAAGAGATCGCAAATATCGGCAAACCGCCGGTCATGCAATGCGCCGTTGGCGCCATCGAGGCACAACAAACGGCTGGCGCCGCGCTCCTCCGGCGGTTCCTGGGCGATCAGCGACTGCGGTAAATCATAATCGAAATCGGCAAGCTGCATAGGCCGCGCATGGTATCAGCTTAGCCGGCCGGCGCTGAAAAAAAGGCCCGGAGGGATCCGGGCCAGAGCGAAAATCCTGCGTTTGTCTCGAACTTCAAGTACCGGTGGATGGCTGGGTTTTCAGTTTGTGAATTATCACATCCTCGCGAATGGACGCATCATTACTGCCCTTCCAGATCCTGATCTCGCGGTCATTTTCGGGTAGCGTGATTTCCAGCTTGCGTTTCTTCTTCTTGCGCATCACCTGCAACTCGACCGTTTCGCCGGCTTCATAGGAGCCGATGATACGAAACAACTGGCCCGGGCTGGATGGCTCACGATCGCCGATTTTCAAAATGACATCGCCGTCCCGCAAATCGATGTCCTCGTTCTTTGGTGCACGGACAACGAGCAGACCTTTCTTCGTGCCGAAATACTCGCCCAGCTCCGCGGTCAGGGAAACCATTTCCATGTCGCCCAGCGCGCCATGGAGCCGGTGACCGCCAAAGGCATAAAGCTGCCGCGGACCTCTCGGCATGTGCGGGGCAACGGCTCCACCCGGGATTACAAACTCAAACCTGCGGTGCTCACCCAGGTTTTTGAGGTCTTTGAGCGACTCCGCCATGTCCGAAAAATCGAAATCGAATCCGAAGTTCGAAAAATTCGGGAAACTGAACTCGGTGGTTTCGATGACGACGCTATGCGGTTTGTCAGCGCGCAGATAATCCACCGTCACTTTTTGTCCCGGTTCGACATCCGCCATGTATCCGGTCAGTTTGCCGATCGAAGAATCATCGTCATCGCCTTTCAGCGAGTTGCCGTCGATCTCGACCAGGATGTCGCCCGCCTGCAGACCCGCTTTCTCCGCCGGTCCATCAGACGACACACCGGCCACTTTGACCCCGCCGGCTTCCTTGTCATCGCGGCTTTCCAGGTTGATGCCCAACATCGCCTTCGGCTGACGTTCATGAATGCGAATCACGACCTCACTCGCTATTTCCTGGCCCAGTCGCGCCATTTCGCGGGCGGCCTCCTCCATTTTCTCCCGCGCACCCGCCATTTCCGCACGGGCGCGCTCCATTTCTTCGCTTCGTTCGGCTCGACTGCGTTCAAATTCTTTCGACTCGACATTCATTTCCGCCTGCGCCAGCCGAAACTCATCGAATGCAAAATCGTTCAGCAACTCAACATCGGTCACCGCATCGAGTTCGGCAAACAGTTCGTCGCTAATCTCCCGGGCATCGGTCCCATGAGCCGGCATCGCCATGGCCAGCAAGCCAACAATGGCAGTGCCTCTGACCAGAATTCTAAAAGTCTTCATGTTTCTCTCCATTAAAACCATCGATTACAAAAAAATATTGCTCACAAAGAAGCAAAACTGGCCTCGGTGTAACGAACGTTGACCAGCGAATCCATCAAATTCACTTTGTACTGCCACAATTCCTTGGCCTCTCCCGAAGTCAGCTCCGTATCGGGCTGATTCAGCGTGTAATTCACCAACGCGAGACTGTTTTCCAGACTGGCGATCGTATTGTCGGTTCCCGCGCGGACGACCTCCGGTCTTCCGGGCAAACTCTGCAACAGCATGCCGAGCCGGCGCGATCGATCGATCAACGCATCCACGTCGTCGTACCCGTTAACGGCGACGGCAGCCGGGGCTGCATCGCCGGCCGGGCCAGCGACCCGGCTCTCGATCGAGTCGCGACCGCTGAGGTTGCCGGCGACCCAGACCATTACCAGCAGCGAGGCGGCCATCCCCCAGGCCAGCGGTTGCCGCCATGAAAAACCGGATCTCGCGGGAGCCTGCACAATATTTTGCCAACGGCGGGCGGGCGGTTCTATTTCCGCCAAAGAACGCATGGTCTCGCGCAGATTGACCAGGCGAGACAATTCCGCTCTGCAGGCGCCACAACTATCGACGTGCGCCCTGAGCTCAGGATCACCGGCTCGTGCGTCCTGACTTTGTGCGTCTCGCAGATCTAGTAGCTGTTCGATACTTGCATGCATGTTTCCACCTCACCGGCATCCGCCATCATCCTGCGCAGTTTTTCGTGCCCCCGTGATAACTGCGATTTTGAAAAACTGGCGGTCTTGCCCATCATTGTCCCTATCTCTTTGTGCGTATAACCTTCGACGTCATACAGCCAGATCACCGCACCGGTGACCGGCGACAGTTGCGCCAGCTGGCGTTCGAGCTCGGCGCATTCCACGGCCCGCAACCCATCGCCCATGGCGATGTGATCATCGGCCGGCCGCAAGTGTTCGGCCTCCAGCGGCGTGGCCAGCCGGTGCCAGGCCGAACGCAGCACCATCAGCGCCTTGTTGACGGCGATCCGCCTGATCCACGCTCCGACCGGCGCATCGCCACGGTAGCTGCCGATCTTGCGGATCACCTCGATGAACGTGTCCTGCATCACCTCTTCGGCCTGGTGCGGGTCACGCAATATCCGGATTGCCAGGTTATAAACCGGTTTCGCATAGGCCTTGTAGACCAGCTCGTGTGCCTTCATGTCACCGCGCCGGGCACGGCTCACGATGGCCGGATCGATACTGGCTTGCAGGAATGTCGACATTTCGCCTTCTCTGATGCCTTATCGGCGAGCGGGGTCGCAGCCAAATGAAAAAAACGAGGGCTATCCCCCCTGCCTGTTTGGCCATGTTACACTTGCGCCCGTTTTTCTGCCCCCTACCCGCAGCCTGTTTACGCCGAAGTGGTGGAATTGGTAGACACGCAGCACTCAAAATGCTGTGCCTTCGGGCGTGTCGGTTCGAGTCCGACCTTCGGCACCATCCCCTGTTCGCATCGACCGCGCTCCGGCTGCGGTATCCGCAAGGCGGTTGGGCGCGTAATCCGCCCCATCCGGATGCCTGTGGCGCTGGTTTCTGCTAGCCTGCGGCAGGATGAGCAAGCTGTTTGCAGAATTGAAACGACGCAAGGTCCTCAAGGTCGTGACCGCGTACGTGATCGCGGCCTGGCTCGCGCTGCAGATGGCCGATATGGTGCGCGAACCGCTGGGTATGCCGGACTGGGTTTTCCAGGCCATCCTGGTCGCATTGGTCATCGGTTTTTTGCTAACCGTCACACTGGCCTGGATTTTCGACTTCACGCCGGACGGGATTCGGAGAACACCGGCCGCCGGCGATGCTTCCGACCATGGCTATTCCACCGGGCGAAAAATCGACTTCGTCATTATCGCCATGCTGCTTGTTGCGCTGGTCGCGTTTGTCGGCAAGGACTCCTTGTTCGGGCGGCAGGAAGCGCCATCGACCGCTGCCGACGCGGATGCCATAAAAAGCATCGCGGTCCTGCCGTTCGTCAGCATGAGTTCGGATATCGAGAACGAATATTTTTCCGATGGCCTGTCCGAAGAACTGTTGAATATGCTGGCCAACATCAAGGACCTGAAAGTCGCCGGCCGGACTTCGTCTTTTTATTACAAGGGGCGGGATATCGACCTGCGGGAAATCGGCAGCCAGCTCAATGTCAATCATGTGCTCGAAGGCAGTGTCAGAAAATCCGGTAATCAAGTACGCATTACCGCCCAGTTGGTCAGCGTGGCGGACGGTTATCACGTTTGGTCGGAGACTTATGACCGGCAACTCGATGATATTTTCAAAATCCAGGAAGAAATCGCGCGCGCCGTGACCGCCGCATTGAAAGTGACGCTGCTGCTCGAGGAGGACCAGGCGCTGGCGACGCAGCAGGCACTCAACCCGGCAGCGCACAGCATGTACCTGATTGCCCGCAGCCGCCAACGCGAGCGCGGACTGGACAACCTGGAACAGGCGATGCATTTGTTCGAGAACATCATCGAAGACTTCCCGGATTTCGCGCCCGCCTATTCGGGCCTGTCAGACTCGATCCTGTTGTTGTCGAACAATCATTTAACCATTCCCTTTGCAAAGGCTCGGGGAAAAGCCACTCCGCTGATCGAAAAAGCGCTGCAACTGGCCCCATTTTCCTCGGACGCATGGACATCCAAGGGCTTCCTCGATCAGCAAATATTCGAAAATAGCGGCGACAGCGAGTACCTGGCTTCAGCCGAGGCCGCTTACCTGAAAGCACAGGAGCTGGACCCGAATAATGCACAAGCCCTGTACTGGCACGGCATCCTGATGGACGCCACGGGTAACTACAAGGCCGCTATCGAGATGTTCCGGCAATCGCTGGAACTGGATCCGCTGGCGCGTATTCCGCGTTATCGCCTGGCTTTGGACTACCTGCAGGCGGGCCATTTCGACAAGGCCCGTGCGGCGCTGGAAGAATCCTTCCGCCTGTACCCGGATTTCACGACCGCGAAAGCGGCGATCGGCACCCTCGAACTCAGCCTCGGCAATTTCGAGACCGCCGAATCCATCCTGCTCGAGATTGCCAATTCTCCGGCCGGCGGCGACGCCAATATCTATTTCAGCCTGTTTGCGGTGTATTCCAACATCGGCGAACAGCAATTGGCGCTGGACGCGATCGAGAAAGTGCCGCCGAGTCCGTTGAAAGACGGCGTTAACAAGTTACTGGCGGCGCTGCAGTCGCACGATATCGGTATCTTGCTGGCGACCACCGCCGAACTTGCCGCAAGCGAAACGTCACCGCCCCAATGGAAGACACTGGCGGCGCAGGTCGAATACCTGGCCGGCAATTTCGAAAAAAGCCGGCAGCGGCTGGCGAAGATCTATCCCGCTTTGTTTAGCGAGAATCCGGAGATCAACCTGCAGAGAGTTCTCCCGGCAACCATTGCGGCCGCGGCGCTGAAGAAGCTGGGTGAAACGGAACAGGCCGACCGCCTGTTGCAACTGGCCCAGGCGGTCTACGAGTCGAAATGGCCGGACTACCAACCGTCTAGTGTGCACTATCGCCTGGCCGAACTACTGGCGATCAAGGGCGACAATGACGCGGCCATGCGGCATTTGCAGGCCGCTTATGACGAGGGATTCCGCCTGCTGTGGACGGATTTTTGCTACCCGATGGATGGCAACCCCTATTTCGGAGAATTGCTGACCGATCAGCGCTTTGTCGCGCTGGTCGAAAAAATCCGGGTGCACAACGAACAGGCCCGCCAAAGAATTGTCGCCGCG
>BFAU01000216.1 GCA_008975185.1 bacterium MnTg04
GCGCTTTTGAAAACCGAAGAGTCGGCGACCGGCATGGAAATCAATCCGCTAAGGGAACAGATAGCAGACTTGCAGAGCCGCAGCCGGGCTTTGAGGGGGTATCTTTGACTACGATAACAAGGCAGAAAGACTGGAAGAGGTCAACCGGGAGCTGGAAAACCCTGAAATCTGGGGCAACCCGGAAAAGGCGCGAAGCCTGGGCAAGGAACGGGCCAGGCTGCACGACTTAGTCAGCACGCTGGATGCCCTGAGCAGCGGGTTGCGGGATAATCTCGAACTGCTGGAACTGGCGGTTGCCGAAGACGACGAAGAAACCGTTGCGTCGATCACCGAGGAACTCGGCGAACTGGCCCGGCGGGTGGCGGCAATGGAATTCCAGCGGATGTTTTCTGGCGAGCTGGATGCCAGCAACGCATTCCTCGAAATACAATCCGGTTCGGGCGGGACCGAGGCCCAGGACTGGGCCAATATGTTGTTGCGGATGTATCTGCGTTGGGGCGAGGCGCACGATTTCACGACAGAAATAATCGAGTTGTCCGCCGGTGAGGTTGCCGGTATCAAGAGCGCGACCGTGCGGGTTTCGGGCGATTACGCCTATGGCTGGTTGCGCACGGAAACCGGCGTCCATCGGCTGGTCAGAAAGTCGCCGTTCGATTCGGGTAATCGCAGGCACACTTCGTTCGCCGCCGTTTTTGTTTCTCCGGAAATAGACGACGAAATCGAGATCGAGATCAACCCGGCGGATCTGCGCATCGATGTGTACCGGGCGAGCGGGGCTGGCGGTCAGCATGTCAATCGTACCGAGTCGGCCGTCCGCATCACCCATTTGCCGACCAAGGTCGTCGTCCAGTGCCAGAACGACCGGTCGCAGCACAAAAACAAAGCGACGGCGATGAAACAGTTGAAGGCGAAGCTCTACGAACTGGAGATGCAGAAAAAGAACGCGGCCGCGCAAGAACTCGAAGCCGGAAAATCGGATATCGGCTGGGGCAGCCAGATTCGTTCCTATGTCCTCGATCAATCGCGGATAAAGGATTTGCGAACTTCGGTGGAAACGGGAAACACTCAGGCCGTGCTCGATGGCGATCTCGACCCGTTCATCGAAGCGAGTTTGAAACAAGGACTCTAAACAAGGCGCAAAACAGATGACAGAAGAAAAGGAACACGAACTGATTGCCGAGAGACGGCGAAAGTTACAGCAGATGCGCGAAAAAGGCCCCGCCTATCCGAATGATTTTCGCCGCGATGCGCTGGCCGGCCAGTTGCACGCGATGTATGACGAGCACGATGGTGCAAAACTGAAGGAAGCCAATATCGAAGTCGCTGTTGCCGGCCGCATGATGGCAAAACGCGTGATGGGCAAGGTTTCCTTTGCCAAGCTGCAGGACCGCAGCGGCCAGATCCAGATATTTCTCGCTGGTGATGAATTGCCGGATGGCGTCTACCAGGATTTCAAGAGCTGGGATCTCGGCGACATAGTCGCGGCCCGTGGACCGCTGTTCAGGACCCGGACCGGTGAACTTAGCGTGCGGGCGGTCGAGTGCCGCGTACTCAGCAAATGTTTACGCCCCTTGCCGGAGAAATTTCACGGTCTGCAGGATCAGGAGACTCGTTACCGTCAGCGTTATCTCGACCTGGTAATGAACGCAGGGTCCCGGCAGGTTTTCCAGACCCGCACCAGGGTCGTTTCCCATATTCGTAATTTTCTCGACAGCCTGGGTTTCATGGAGGTCGAGACACCGATGATGCAGGCTATCCCCGGTGGCGCGGTCGCGCGTCCTTTTATCACCCATCACAACGCGCTCGATATGGAACTGTATTTGCGCGTCGCACCTGAGCTTTACCTGAAACGGCTGGTCGTCGGCGGCTTCGAGCGGGTGTACGAGGTCAATCGCAATTTCCGCAACGAGGGGCTTTCTACGCAGCACAACCCGGAATTCACGATGCTCGAGCTGTACCAGGCCTATGCCGATTGGGAAGACATCATAGCGCTGACCGAGACGCTGATACACAGCCTCGTCGACGCCTTGCATGGCAAGGGGGAGATCGGCTACCAGGGCGAGACCATCGAGATCGGCAAGCCGTTCCGGCGGGTTACCGTGGAGGAGGCTGTGATCGGGGAGAACCCGCTGCTCGAATCGAAGACCCGTGACCGTGATGCGCTGGCGGCGCGCTGCGCCGAGCTTGGCCTCGCCGTTGACGATGCGGCGGGCGCCGGCAAGCTGTTGTATGAAATTTTTGACAAGACCGCTGAAGATAAACTGCGCCAGCCCACTTTTGTCACCTCCTATCCGGCGGAAGTGTCGCCATTGTCACGTTGCGACGACAACGACCCGTTCCTCACGGATCGTTTCGAGTTGTTTATTGCCGGGCGCGAAATCGCCAACGGGTTTTCCGAACTCAACGATCCGGAGGAGCAGGCGGCGAGATTCAAGGCGCAGGTTGCGCTCAAGGACGCCGGCGACCACGAGGCGATGTTCTATGACAGTGACTACATTCGCGCGCTGGAGGTCGGCATGCCCCCGACCGGCGGTCTCGGCGTCGGCATCGACAGGCTGGTCATGCTGTTGACCGATTCTGCGTCGATTCGCGACGTCGTGTTGTTTCCGCAAATGCGTCCGGAATCCTAGCCTGTCTGTCATCGTGGATCGGTGGGTTGCGGGCCGTTGGTTTACCCACTGCTAGATGAACTTCGTTCCGAATCGAGCTGTGGGTAAACCAGCGTCCCACAACGGTCGGCGCTGATGCTTCGATGGGCGGTGGTGGTATTTGTAATGGGGCCCGCTTGTGGATCGGTGGGTTGCGGGCCGCTGGTATACCCACTGCTAGATGAACTTCGTTCCGAATCGAGCTGTGGGTAAACCAGCGTCCCACAACGATCGGCGCTGATGCTTCGATGGGTGATGGTGGTATTTGGAATGGGGGGTTCGTCTGTAGATTGGTGGTTTGCGAACCGCTGGTTAACTTACCTTAGTCCGGAACAGGGTAAGGAAGATCGAGCAGGCCCAGCGGCGTGCCGTCGTTGTACAGCTCTGCCTTTCGCTGATCGAGACGAATGACTGCCAGGTATTCCCAGGCAGGCTGATCGCCGGGCGATCGCTGACGGTTCAATATTTCTCCGACTTTTTTGCCGTCCGCGAGACAGACATCGTCGCCGGTGATTTCGGTTGCGCTTCCCAGGCGGTACAGGCGGCGTTTTATTTTTCCGAGGTTTTGGGTGCGGGCGATAATTTCCTGGCCGGCGTAACAGCCCTTGCTGAAACTGATTGCGCCGATCAGGTCGAGGTTGAGCATTTGCGCGGTATAGCGTGACTGGTTGGCGGTGGTTACTCGCGGGATACCGTCGCGGATGTCCGCCAGTTGCCAGATTGTTTCCGGCTCTTCGGTCAGGGCGTCGTTTATCGGTTGCCAGTCCGGGTTGTCCGGCGGCCCGCAGGCGAGAATCCGTTGCTTGCTGTAGCCGGCGAGCAGCAGTCCGCCGGCGGTGCGGGTCACGCAACCGGGTTGCGGAATCGGCAGGCTCGGCAGCTTGCCGGCGAGATCCGCCCCGCCCAGGCCGCACAGCCCGTCGCCGACGCTGAACTCCACTTTGGCGCGGATCACGTATCGTGACAGGCGCTGGCGGATATCGTCGACGATATCGGTCGGCAGGACCAGGCTGGCCACGTTTCCTTGCAGCAAGACCAGGGGTACCGCGAGTACTCTGCCGTCTGGCTGGTGATAGGCGGTCCACTGGCAGTGGGTGTCGTCCAGTGCATGCATGTCATTGCTGAGCTGGCCTTGCAGGAAGCTGACGGTATCGGCCCCGCCGATCGACAGGATGCTGGTTGCGGACAGCTGGCTGCGCCAGTCCATATTGATTTTTCGATTCACCGTTTATCGATCCCCGATCGCGAACGAGCTAACCATATCATGCTGCAAACGGGCTATTTGCAGGGTGCAAATATTATGGCTTTCTGGCAAAATCCGGAGATGCCCAGTGACCACCAGTACAGGCCTTCGAGCGTTGATAATTCTGACCTGGAGGCGGAATTGCCGCTTGCCGGCATGGCGATCGAAACAACCGGCGCAACGCGGGTCGATAAGCCGCATGCAACGAGGCCAAAAGAAATCGGCGGACGCGATGGCCCCGATCCCACGCGCTACGGCGACTGGGAAAAGGCGGGGCGTTGCATCGATTTTTAGTCGGGTACAGGTGGCGACGTCGGTTCGCCGGAGTTTAGTAACAAGGGAACCAGCTGATGGCTAATGACGACCGGCCTCTGTCACCATTTCATCACTACAAACCCCAATTGACTTCGTTGCTGTCGTTTGCCCACCGGCTCAGCGGTATCGCCTTGTCTGTTGCGGCGGTTGGCCTGGTTTACTGGTTGCTGTTGCTGGCGGAGGGTCCGCAGGCGCTGCAGAGGCTGGCGATCCTGGCCACGGTTCCAGGGCAGATCGTGCTGGCGGGCGTCTCGTTGGCGTTTTTCTATCATCTGAACAACGGCATTCGCCACCTGTTCTGGGACCTGGGTATGGGGTTTGAGCTAACGCGAACCTATCTCACCGGCTGGCTGGTCCTCGTCGCCACTTTGCTGATGTGGGTTGTATTCTGGGCCGCGGTCACCGATCTGCCGGCAAGCTTGCCGTGAGTCTGCGCAGGCTGCTTGGCAAGGTCGTGGACCGGGGCTCGGCGCAGAAGGGCACCGGGCATTGGTGGCGGCAACGGCTGACCGCGATCGCGCTGGTTCCGCTGGGCCTCTGGTTCATGATTTCCCTCGCCGCCGCCGGCGATC
>BFAU01000217.1 GCA_008975185.1 bacterium MnTg04
CCATGAGCGGCAAATTGCGGACATTCTCAAGAAGGCCCATGGCAAGCCCGTGGTGCTGGGCAGTGAGTTGACCCATCAGCTAAACTTCATGCAGCGGGCACGGGCGGCGGCGTTGAATGCGGGGCTGCTGCCGGTGATCATGGAGTGGCTGGCGGCGGTGAAATCCATCCTCGCCGGGCTGGGCATCGTCTGCCCCCTTTACATCGTCAAGGGGGACGGGTCCCAGCCCATGGTCGGCACCAGGCCGACTGTATGCCCCCGGCTTTTCCAATGGGCGATCTTGCTCTGCAGCGGCTCGACTGAAACCAGGGTCTGCATTAACTGAAACAATGCTCCGGCGCCGGGTAGCCGCCGCTGCGCACGGCCTCGACATAGGCCTTGACCGCGTCGATCGGGCTGCGGCCGCCGATCGTGAAATCCTGTGCGAAGCGCGGCTTGCGACCGATCGTTATGTTCAGGATGTCGTACAGGACCAGGATCTGGCCGTCGACATCCGGACCCGCACCGATGCCAATCACCGGCACCTTGAGTTCGCTGGTAATCCTGGCGCCGAGTTCGTTGGGGATGCATTCGGGCAACACGATGTCGGCACCCGCGTTTTCCAGCGCCCTGGCATCCGCGAGCATCTGTTTTGCGGTCGCCTTGTCGCGCCCCTGGATCTTGTAACCGCCAAGCTTGTGTACCGACTGGGGTTTCAGGCCGATGTGGGCACAGACCGGCACATCCCGAGAGGCCAGGTATTCGACGATTTCCACCTGCATCGCCCCGCCTTCGAGCTTGACCATCTTGGCGCGCCCTTCCTGCATCAGGCGCCTTGAATTGCGCATGGCCTGTTTTGGTGTCGTATAACTGAGAAACGGCAGGTCACCGACCAGGAACGAACGGGTCAGGCCGCGGGCAACTGCCTTGCAGTGATAAACGACGTCATCGACCGTGACCGGTACCGTCGTCGGATGCCCCTGGATCACCATGCCCAGCGAATCGCCGGCCAGCACCAGGTCGACGCCGGCCTCATCCACCAGGTTGGCAAAACTCGCATCGTATGCGGTCAGGCAGGCGATCGGCGTCCCCTCTGCCTTCATTTTTTCGAGTGTCGAGATCGTTACCGGCGGCTTATCCGAGTCTCTTTGTTGCAAATGCGTATACATGCGGTCTCCTGTCAGGCGATGTTGCGACCGACCGGGTTGTAAAAATGCCGGCCACTGCGAATCGAATTCACCTGCTCCAGCAACTGCTGGAAATCAGTATCGTTGCCCACCGGATCGATATCCGCCGTGTTGATAATCAGTAACGGCGATTCGTCGTACTGGTGAAAAAATCGGGCATAAGCTTCCATCAGTTGCTCAAGGTAGTCACGCTTTATCATTTGTTCAAATCTGACGCCCCGCCTGGCGACCCTTTCCAGCAGCACCTTGACCGGCGCCTGCAGGTAGATCACCAGGTCGGGGGTCGGCGGCTGAATATCGAGGCGTTCATAGATCTGCTGATACAACTCCCACTCCTGCGGATCCAGTATCAGTTTCGCGAACAAGCGGTCCTTCTCCATCAGGTAGTCGGCCACCTTGACCGGGCTGAACAGGTCGCGTTGACGTTCCTCCTCAAGCTGACGGGCGCGCTGGAACAAGAAAAACAGTTGCACCGGCAACGCGCCGCCGCGCGGATCCTGGTAAAACCGCTCCAGGAACGGGTTGGCCCAGGGATTTTCTTCGACCAGGTCGCAAGCGAAACTGTCCGCCAGGCGCCTGGCGAGGCTGGTCTTGCCGACGCCTATCGGACCTTCCACCACGATATATCGCGGACTGGCGGCAATCATGTATCGCTGTCTCCTGTATCGGCATAACGCTGCAATCCTTGTAGCCCGCAAGCGGCCGCCAGTTGGCTCACCCTTCCCCGGCCAGGTATTTCAAGGGCCGGAGCGATTTCTGCCAGAGGATACAGGACAAAACTGCGTTCATGAACACCAGGATGCGGCAACCTCAGCTCGGCGCTGTCGCTGAGCTCGCGGCCATACACGAGCAGGTCGAGATCCAGGGTGCGCGGGCCCCAGCGCTCGCCACGCCGTCTGCCCCGTTGCGCTTCCAGCTCGTGCAGCACGGTGAGCAGGTCCGCGGCGGGCAGACTGGTCAGCAAGCCACAAACCGCATTGAGGAAATCGGGCTGATCCGGCGGGCCCATCGGCGCGCTGAGGTAAATGCCGGAACAGGCCAGGCTGCGTATATCCGACCGCTGTTTGAGTCTGGCGATGGCCCAGCGAAGCTGCCCGCAAGGATTTTCCAGGTTGCTGCCCAGGCCAACATACGCGGGTTGCCAGCGCATCGTCTCGATACCGGGCTACTCCTGGCCGCCCTGCCCGGCTGAACGCTTGCGCGCGGCCCGCCGCCGTGGGCGGCGCTTGCGTTTGCCGGAACCGGCGCCGCGCCCGACCTGCGCCATTTCACGCCGGGATTTTTCATCGGCCAGTTGTATGTCCGTCCACCACTGCGCGGCTTGCGTATCGAAATCGCCGCTGGACGCCCGCAACAGCATGAAATCGTAGGCGGCACGAAACCGAGGGTGATGCAAAAAACGCAGGCTGCGAACGCCCTTGCGCATGTTGAAACGCGATTGCAAGGCCAGCATTTCTTTCATCGGAATGGTGGTACGCCGCGGAACGCTGATCTGCGATTGCTGTGCCTTGACGATCTCCTCGACCGCCTGTTGCATGGCCGGGATCGGCGGCATGCCACCACCGTGCAACCGGTCGAAACGTTTTTTGATCGGCGCCCAGAGGAGAACCGCAAACAAAAAGAATGTCGTGACCGGTTTGTCTTCCCTGACCCGCTGATCCGTGGTCGCAAGGCCATCGAGCAAAAGTTTCCTGAACTGACCGTCTGTGTCTTTCCCCAACTCGGAGACCAGCGCCGGGAAAAGATGGGCAAGCAGACGATAATGTTCGAGTAGTCGTAAACTCTCGACCGCGCGGCCGGCCAGGAACATCTTGATAATTTCCTCAAAAAGACGAGCGGGCGGCACGTCGTCGAGCAAATGTCCCAGTTCCCATAACGGCGCCTCCGATGGATCGTCGATCGAGAAATCGAGCTTGGCTGCGAAACGCACGGCGCGCAGCATGCGGACCGGGTCTTCGCGATAACGGGTCTCGGGATCGCCGATGACCCTGAGTACGCGTTGCTCGACATCCTCGAACCCGCCGACAAAATCCCAGATGCTGTAACCATCGAGCGTGTAGTACAGAGCGTTTGCTGTAAAATCGCGGCGCCAGACATCGTCTTCGAGCTTGCCATAGCGGTTGTCGCGCAGAATACGGCCGCCTGCGTCCGTCAGCCCCCGGATATCGTTGTCATCCAGTTCGTCATGGGTCGCCCTGAACGTGGCAACTTCGATGATCTCGCGGCCGAAATGAATATGCGCCAGGCGAAAGCGACGACCGATCAGCCGGCAATTGCGGAACAGTTTGCGGACTTCTTCGGGACTGGCATCGGTCGCGACATCGAAATCCTTGGGCTGATGCCGGAGCAGCAAGTCACGGACACAGCCACCGACCAAAAAAGACTGGAAACCGCCCTTGTGCAGCCGGTGCAGGACCTTGATGGCATTGTTCGAGATATTGGCCCGCGACACAATGTGTTCTGAACGGGGAATAATCGACGGGCGATGCGTATTTCGCCCTGTTTGGTCACTCAAATGGGATGCTCCGGTTGAGCAAATCAGATGGGGCCGTATAATACCACCCCGCCGCCGCCGGCGGCACCAGGACCACAGCGCTCCCTTCGTCTAGCGGTCAGGACGTTGGCCTCTCACGCCGAAAACAGGGGTTCGATTCCCCTAGGGAGCGCCAGTTTTTGCCGATATCTTAGCAATGCAATTCCAACACTCGATGAAATGAGAAGTAACCCTGTCTTGTGCAGACTCAGGATAACTTCACCAACGCCCGGCTGGCGTTTTCGATTAAACTCTGTGCATGGAAATCTTTAAGGGCTTTCAGATCGAAGCCGCGCATCTTCTGCCCAACGTGCCCGAAGACCACAAGTGCAGGCGCCTGCATGGGCATTCGTTCCGGATCGAAATACACGTGTCCGGCGATGCCGGTGGCGACAGCGGCTGGGTCATGGATTTTGGCGATCTCAAGCGAGCGTTCCAGCCCTTGTTCGATCAGCTCGATCATCATTA
>BFAU01000218.1 GCA_008975185.1 bacterium MnTg04
TGACTGATCGATTTATCGCCTGGAACGCGAACGGTGCCGCCGATATGGCCGCCGGCGAGGGTCAGGCGGCCAGAATCAACGGTATGGCGATGTGGCGCGCTGCTCAATCGACTTCCTGGCCCGGCTTTTTCATGAATAATCCGGGTTAACGAACCTGGCGCAATGCCTGCAGCAGGCGCTGGTTTTCCTCTGCCGTGCCGATCGAAATTCTCAGGTGCTCGGGCAAGCCATAGTTGCCAACCGGCCTCACAATGACCCCCTGGCGCAACAAATCTTCGTAAACAGGCATGGCCGGCCCGCCCATATCGACCAAGATGAAATTGGCCACCGACGGGATGAATCGCAAACCCAGTTCCTTCAGCCCGGTCGCGACGATGTCGCGCTGCTCGTTGTTCAAGGCGACACTGAGTTCCAGGTGCGCCTTATCGTCGATCGCGGCGCGTGCAGCTTCGAGCGCCAGGGAATTGACATTGAATGGCTGGCGAATCCGGTTCAGCACATTGGCGACATCCGGATGCGACAGCGAATAACCGATGCGAAGGCCTGCCAGACCGTAGGCTTTGGAAAAGGTCCGGGTAACCACCAGGTTCGGAAAATCATCCAGCCATTGGCTGGTGTCCGGATAGTCCTGCTCTTCCAGGTAATCGAAATAGGCTTCGTCCACGACGACCAGCGCGTGATCCGGCGCCTGCCCGATAAAATCTCTGAGTTCACGGCTTTTTATCCAGGTACCGGTGGGGTTGTTTGGGTTGGCAATAAAGATCAGGCGGGTCTGGTCGCCGATCAGGGATTCCATTTCGCCGAGGTCATGACCCAACGGCGAAAAAGAATCACCCGGCTGCGCGGCGCTGACTTTCGCCGTGGCGCCGACCGCCTGCACGGCCAGTGGATAAACCGCGAACGCATACTCGGAGTAGATTGCCTCGTGACCCGGCGTCAGGAACGCTTCCGCAAGCAAGACCAGCACGTCATTCGAACCATTGCCAAGGGTTATCCTGTCGACGCCGACACGGTGGTGGTCCGCCAGCGTTTCCTTCAGATGAAAACCGTTGCCATCGGGGTACAAGGCTGTCCCTGGCGCGGCCTTGGCGATTGCGGCCAGGACTTTTGCGCCCGGTCCCAGTGGATTCTCGTTCGAGGCCAGCTTGATGCTGTTACTGATCCCGTACTCGCGCTCGAGTTCATCGATGGGCTTGCCGGGCTGGTACGGGTTAATTTTCCGAACACCCGGGGCGGCAAGATCAAGCGGTGATCGAGGCATGCTTTTCTCCCGACTCGTGTCTGGAAAGTTTCATCGTAACAAACATAAACCCATCGCTACCGGTCGCGACGCCGGAAGCAACCAGGTGCCCCGCATTTGCCGGACATTCAGGCCGTTATCGCGCGCACCGACAAGACCCCGCCGATACCGCCAATCTTTGCCAACGTCGCCGCATCCGCTTTGCCATCGATGTCGACCAGCGTATAGGCCAGCTCACCCCTGGATTTATTCAGAAGATCCGCGATATTCAGTTTCGCCTCGGCAAGAGTCGTGGAAATCTGACCGACCATGTTGGGTACGTTGGCATTGGCGACGACCAGCCTTTGGCGGCCATTGCGGGGCATGGTGGCTTCCGGGAAATTCACGGAATGCCGAATATTGCCGTTCTCCAGAAAATCCCGAAGATTGCCGGCGACCATGATGGCGCAGTTTTCCTCGGCCTCATAGGTCGATGCACCGAGGTGGGGAAGCGCCGTCACCCGCGGATGATTCTTCAGCGCGGCACTGGGGAAATCGGTGACAAAAGCATGCAATTTACCGCTCTCCAGTGCTTTCGCCACCGCATCCTCGTCCACGATCGGCGCCCTGGCGAAATTCAACAGCACCGAGCCATCGCGCATCAGTCCAAGCCGGTCGCTGTTGACCAGACTCCGGGTTTCCTCGGTAATAGGTACATGCGTGGTCAGGACGTCGGCTCGCGAAAAGAGATCGTCAAGACTGCTCGCTTGCTCCACGCCGGACGACATTTGCCAGGCACGTCCGACGGTTATCTGCGGATCGAAACCAACGACTTTCATGCCAAGATTCAAGGCCGCATTGGCCACTTCGACCCCGATGGCGCCGAGACCCACGACACCGAGAGTCTTGCCCGGTATTTCAAAGCCGACGAACTGTTTCTTGCCGGCTTCAACGGCTGCCTCCAGTTCCGCGCCTTCCAGCTGAAGGTTTTTCACGTGATCCGCCGCCTGGCAAATGTTCCTGGCGGCAAGAAAAATTGCGGTCAACACCAGTTCCTTGACGGCATTGGCGTTCGCACCCGGGGCATTGAACACCGGTACGCCGGCAGCGCTGCAGCGTTCGATGGGAATATTGTTGACCCCGGCTCCCGCCCTTGCGACCGCGAGCAGCGTGTCGGAAATCTCCATGTCATGCATGTCGTGGGAGCGCAGCATGATTGCATCCGGGTGCAATATTTCCGACGCCACTTCGTAGCGCTCGCGCGGAAACCGTTTCAGCCCCGCCAGCGCTATATTGTTCAAAGTCAGAATCTTGAATCGTGTCTTTTGGTTCATGATTGCAGCTCGATACCAGGCGAAGGCTCAGCCATTGGCGCGCTCGAACTCGCCCATGAATTCCACCAGCGCATCGACACCCTCGTCGGGCATCGCGTTATAAATACTGGCTCGCATACCGCCGACCGTACGATGCCCCTTTAGCGAAGTCAGGCCACGCTCTGCGGCTTGCTCGAGGAACAAGGCATCGAGATTCTCGTCTGCCAGCATGAACGGAATATTCATCACGGATCGATATTTCGTTGCCACCGGGTTGGCGTAGAAATCGCTGTCGTCTATCGCCCGGTAAAGGCGGTCCGCCTTGGCCCGGTTACGGGCAGCCATTTTCTCGACCCCGCCTTGCGCCTTGAGCCATTCGAAAACCAACCCCGCCGCGTACCAGGAAAAAGTCGGGGGCGTATTCAGCATGGACCCGGCGTCCGCCATTCTCCGGTAATCCAAAACGGACGGTATTGCGCCCTTTTTGTCATTCCCCTTTCGATCCAATAACTCGTCACTGACGATGACAATCGTCAGGCCCGCCGGGCCAATATTCTTTTGCGCCCCGGCGTAGATGACCCCGTAGTCTTCTACGTCGATCGGTTCCGACAGGATGCTCGACGACATATCCACCACCAGCGGCGCCTCGGTAACAGGCAAGGTCGGCAGACGGACACCGCCAATGGTTTCATTATCGACGTAATGAAAAAACGCGGCCTGTTCAGACAGGCGCCACCGGTCTGCCCCCGGGATGCTCGTGTCGCCGTTGTCCGCCGTATCCAGAACGGTATTTGCCCGACAAAAACGGGCGCCTTCCTTGACTGCCATTCTCGACCAGTAACCGGTCACCAGGTAATCGGCTGTATCGTCCGGTGTACACAGGTTCATTGGCACGGCCGCAAACTGTGCGGTCGCTCCGCCTTGCATGAACAACACTTTGTAGCTATCGGGAATGGACAGCAAATCCCGCAGATCGGCTTCGGCCTTTTCGGCTATCGAAGTAAACTCCTCGCTACGGTGGCCCATTTCCATCGCCGCCATGCCGGAGCCATGCCAGTCGCCCACCTCTTCCCGTAGCCGTTCAATGACCGGACCTGGCAACATCGCCGGCCCCGGACTGAAATTATATGCCCGCTTCATCGTCACCAACCCCCAACTTGAAAAAGACCCGCGAAACCGCCCGCGTCACTCTTCGCCAGCATCCTCATCATTGACCAGCGCGGCGATTCGTTCTACGCCAGCAAGTTTCTGTTCTGCGGACAAGCGGATAAGCCTGACCCCCTGGGTATTGCGGCCAAGCAGGGAAACTTCCGACACCGGTGTGCGCACCAGTGTCCCGCCGGCGCTGATCAGCATGATCTCATCATCGTCGGCAACCTGCAGCGCACCCACCAGGCGCCCGTTGCGTTTGGATGTTTGTATGCCGATCACGCCCTGGCCACCGCGGCCGCGGATGGGGAATTCGCTGAGCCTGGTGCGCTTGCCGTAGCCGTGTTCGGTCGCTGTTAGGATCGCACCGTCCGCGGCGATGATCAGCGCGATCAACTCGTGCCCGGGCGCCAGCCTGATGCCCCTGACACCCGCCGCCAGCCGGCCCATTGGCCTGACGTCTTTCTCGTTGAAGCGAATGGCTTTACCCGAACTCGAATACAGCAGGATATCCTGGCTGCCATCGGTGATCGCCACGCCGACCAGGTGATTGCCGTCTCTCAGGTCGAGGGCGATGATGCCATTGGTGCGCGGTCTGGAAAACGCGCTGAGCGCCGTTTTCTTTACAGTACCGTTGCTGGTTGCCATGAAGACAAATCGATCTTCGGTAAATTCCTTGATCGGCAAAACGGCATTGATCCGCTCATCCGGCGCCAACGGCAACAGGTTGACAATGGGTTTGCCCCGCGCGCCCTTGCCGGCTTGTGGCAAGCGGTAGACTTTGAGCCAGTAAAGTTTCCCCCGGCTGGAAAAACACAACAAAGTATCGTGGGTGTTGGCGACGAAAAGATGGTCGACGAAATCCTCCCCCTTGACCTTGGTCGCCGTGCGCCCACGCCCACCGCGTTTTTGGGCCTGGTAGGACGTCAACGGCTGTGCCTTTGCATAGCCGCCGTGCGAGAGAGTTACGACGACGTCTTCTTGCTGTATCAGGTCCTCGATGGTCAGGTCGCTGTGGTCTTCGAGGATTTCCGTACGCCGGGCATCGGCATATTGCTCGGATATCGCCCGGAGCTCATCGCGGATCACTTCCAACAGCCGGTCCGGGTTGGAAAGTATCTCAGCAAGACCTTTAATTAGTTCTAATAATACCTTGTATTCACTAAGTATTTTGTCTTGCTCAAGACCGGTCAGCCGATGCAGCCGTAATTCGAGGATGGCCTGCGCCTGTGCCGGCGACAACCGGTAATTGCCGTCGTCCAGGCCATATTTTTCCTCGAGATCGTCCGGACGAGACTCGATACCACCCGCCTGGGCCAGCATCGCGGTTACCGGACCCGCTTGCCACGACCGGGCCAGCAGGCCGGCCTTGGCCTCGGCGGGCGATGGCGATCCCTTGATCAGCGTAATAATCTCGTCGATATTCGCCAACGCGATCGCCTGCCCTTCCAGGATGTGTGCACGGCTGCGCGCCTTCCTCGACTCGAATATCGAGCGCCGGGTTACGACCTCGCGACGGTGTCGCAAAAACGCTTCCAGCATCGGTTTGAGACCGAGGAGTTTTGGCTGGCCATCGACCAAAGCGACCATGTTGATGCCAAACACGGTCTGCAGCTGCGTGTGTTTGTACAGGTTGTTCAGCACTACATCGGATATTTCGCCGCGGCGCAGCTCGATGACGACGCGCATGCCGTCCTTGTCGGACTCATCGCGCAGTTCGGTAATGCCCTCAATTTTCTTGTTGCGCACCAGTTCGGCAATCTTTTCCAGCAATCTCGCCTTGTTGACCTGGTATGGCAACTCGGTGACGATAATGGCCTGCTTGTCGTGGCTGCCGATATCTTCAATATGCGTCCTCGAACGCAGGTGTATGCGTCCCCTGCCTGTGGTGTAGGCCTGGTAGATCCCGCTCGAGCCATTGATCATGGCCGCGGTCGGAAAATCCGGGCCAGGTATGTGCTTGATCAAATCGCGAATTTCCATTTCCGGATCGTCGATCAAGGCCATGCAGGCCGCCACGACTTCCCCCAGGTTGTGCGGTGGAATATTGGTCGCCATGCCGACGGCGATGCCGGTCGAACCATTGACCAGGAGATTCGGAACCCGGGTCGGCATTACCGATGGTTCGAATTCCGACTCATCGTAGTTGGCGACGAAATCGACGGTTTCCTTGTCGATATCGGCAAGCAATTCATGGGCGATGCGCGACATTCGGACTTCGGTGTATCGCATCGCGGCCGGTGCATCGCCATCCACCGAGCCAAAGTTTCCCTGCCCGTCGACCAGCATGAAACGCATCGAAAACGGCTGCGCCATCCGCACCAGCGTGTCGTAAACGGCGGAATCGCCATGGGGGTGATATTTGCCGACCACATCGCCGACGATGCGGGCCGATTTCTTATAAGATTTGTTGTAGTCGTTGCCCAGTTCCTTCATCGCAAAAAGGACCCGGCGATGCACCGGTTTCAGCCCATCGCGCACGTCGGGCAGGGCCCGTCCAACGATGACGCTCATCGCGTAGTCCAGGTAGGACTGACGCATTTCGTCTTCGAGATTTACGTGAATTATTCCGCTTGCGATTTCGGCCATCAGGGAATTTAAGGGGTTCCAAATAATATTTTGGCCTGGTCGGAGAACCACTCCGCCCAGGCCATCTGAACAAGCTTATATGGTAGCACAGGGAGCAATTTCGCCCTAGCTAAATCAGGCCGTTTTGCCCGTTTTCAGGCACTTGAATGCCTCGTCAAAAGGCGCCTGAAAAACGCCTTTCTCGGTCACGATAAAATCGATCAGCCCGGCCGGCGTTATATCGAATGCCGGATTGGCGACGGTGATTTCCGGCAAACAGTTTTCGATCCCCGCCGCATCGAGAATTTCGTTTGCCGAGCGCTGTTCGAGCGGGATTCCGGAACCGTCGCTGACCGTCATATCCACCGTGGCTTGGGGCGCCACGACCATGACTTTCGCACCGTGGTAGCGGGCGGCAACCGCGAGACCATAGGTACCGATCTTGTTTGCGACATCGCCATTGGCCGCTATCCGGTCGGCACCGACGATCAGCCAGTTAATCCCGGCCTGGCGCATCGCCTGCGCGGCGGCGGAATCGGCCAGCAAGGTTACCGGTATCCCGTCTTTCGCCAGCTCCCATGCGGTCAGGCGAGAACCCTGGAACCAAGGCCGGGTTTCGCCGACGAAGACCTGCTCGATTTTGTTCTGCCAATGGCCCACGCGAACGACCGCCAGGGCGGTCCCGTAACCGGCGGTTGCCAAAGCACCGGC
>BFAU01000219.1 GCA_008975185.1 bacterium MnTg04
GATAAACAGGTTCTCGCCATCGGTAGTCAGTCCGCTTGGCTGGTTGAGACCCGCGGAAAGCAATTTTCCATCCTTGAGCTGCTCGCGTCGCGAACCGGCAAAGGCTTTTAGCCGGCCGCTCGCCGGATCGAGGGCCCAGACCTGGTGCTGTCCCGCCATCGCGACATAGACGGTGTCACCGACACGCACCAGGTCCCACGGAGAATTCAACGGGTCGCCGGGACCCGCGAGGTTTTCGAACATATAGGCTTGCCGGCCGTTGCCCGCGACTGTCGACACTGTTTTTCCAGCAAGGTCTATCTTGCGAATGGCATGGTTTTCCGTGTCCGCCAATAACAAGGTGTCTTTGTCCAGCAAAGCCATGCCCTGCGGCAGGCGAAAACGGGCTTCGCCAAAGCCACCATCGGCGTAACCTGCCTGGCCTCCGCCGATAAGCTGTCGCACCTGCCCGTCCAGACCGGCAACCACGATGCGATGGTTCCCGGTATCTGCGATAAACAGGCGGTCGTTCAAGGCATCGGCCAGCACCTTGCCCGGGAAACTCAGCTGACCGACCGGCCGCTCCTCGGCTACCAGGTTCAGATCGGAACGGTCGATCTCAAATTCTTCCACCAGCCCGCCGATGACGGTATCCAGCAAATCGTAATGCCCCTCCCCGGATACCTGGCCAACAATGTTTCCGGCCGGGTCGATCACCACCAGCGTCGGCCAGGCGCGAGCGCCATAGGCCTTCCAGATCTCGAAATCCTTGTCGTTAACGACCGGATGCATGATTTGGTAGCGTTGTACGAAACGCCTGATTGCCGTGGTCCTGGATTCACGCTCGAATTTGCCGGAATGCACGCCGATGACAACCAGCTCCTCAGCGTATTTCTCCTCCAGGCGTTTCAGATCGGGGATGATATGCAGGCAGTTGATACAGCCATAGGTCCAGAAATCCAGCAATATCACCTTGCCGCCGAGTTCCTCGATGCTTAGCTCACGGCCGCCGGTGTTCAGCCAGTCCATAGCGGATGGAAACTCAGGCGCCGGGTTTGCGCCGGCGTAAGTCCTCATTTCGTCCGCGCCGGCCTGGCTGGACTCCTGCCACTGCGAGAAACCCCAGGCCGCCAGCATGGCGACAACGACGAACGCCCCGATCGCGGCCAGCAGCCGATTTATCACATTGATCAAAGTATCACTCTCCGAGCTTCATCAAAAAAACGCGGCGGAACCCGTCTGGCAACAAGCTCCGCCCGGGGCGACCGCCATCGTGAAACAGGCGGGTTCAGGCCTGGACCATCATCGCCATGAAATCCGATACCGCCATGACGGACAATCGCTGCGGATCGGCAAAAAGCTCATTCAATGCCCGGCACTGGCCTTCGTCCAGCTGCTCCGCCGCCGAGTGTTCGAATTTCTTCACCAGCACCGGTATTCCCTCTTCGCGGCGCTTGCGATGACCGATGGGGAACTCTACTTCGACGCGTTCGGTACTGCTGCCATCTTTAAAGAAGACCTGCAAAGCGTTACCGATATAACGCCGCTCGGGATCGAAATATGAAGTCGTGAAATCCTTGTTTTCCACAACCTCCATGCTGTCTCGCAGAGCGTCGATGCGCGGGTCCGCGGCAACGTCGTCTTCATAATCGTCCGCAACCAACCGGCCGAAGGCCAGCGGGACAGCCACCATGTACTGGATGCAGTGGTCACGATCCGCCGGGTTATCCAGCGGGCCGGTCTTGTCGATGATGCGGATACCCGGCTCCTGCGTTTCGATGACGATTTTCGCGATCTCGCCGAGCCGGTCCTTGACCTGCCTATGCAGGGTCATCGCGCATTCGACCGCGGTTTGCGCATGGAACTCGGCCGGGAAGGATATCTTGAACAGGATATTCTCCATGACATAGCTGCCGAAGTCCTGCGGCAGGCTGAATTCCTTCCCCTTGAACAGCACATCGTAATAGCCCCAGCCCGGTGCGCTGAGCGCCGATGGGTAGCCCATCTCGCCGGTCATTGCCATCAATGCCAGCCGCACGCCGCGGCTGGTCGCATCGCCGGCCGCCCAGCTTTTTCTCGAACCGGTATTTGGCGCATGCCGGTAGGTGCGCAATGCGCAGCCGTCGATCCAGGCATTGGATAGCGCATCGATGATCGTTTCCCGATCGCCACCGAGCATTCGCGTTACCACCGCGGTCGTGGCCACCCGTACCAGCAGCACATGGTCGAGGCCGACCCGGTTGTAACTGTTCTCCAGCGCAAGCACGCCCTGTATTTCGTGCGCCTTGATCATCGCGGTCAGCAGCTCATGAATGGTCAGCGGGTCTTTGCCATGCGCCTCGGCCTGGCGGCTCAGGTAATCAGCCGTGGCCATGATGCCGCCGAGGTTGTCCGATGGATGCCCCCATTCAGCCGCCAGCCAGGTGTCGTTGAAGTCCAGCCAGCGGATCAGCGCACCGATATTGAACGCCGCCATCACCGGCTCCAGCTCGAAACTCGTACCGGGTACGCGCGCGCCGCCAGGCAGCGTGGCGCCGGGGACGATGGGCCCAAGCAGCCTGGTGCAGGCCGGGAAAGACAGGGCCTGGAACGCGCAGGCCAGCGTGTCCATCAGGCAATAACGCGCAGTGTCGTAGGCCAATTCGCTGTCGACCCGGTAGTCGCAGACATAGTCCGCAATTTTCGTCAAAACCAGGTCGGGCTCCGGCCGTTTGGCGGAACGGATATCACTGGAAGACATTTTTTCTCCTGAAGGCGACCGGGCAGCGAGCCCGGCCTGGGTAAAAATCAATCACGTTCTTCGACGGGCACCCACTGGCGCAATCCCGGGCCAATGTACTCCGCCGCCGGGCGAATCAGCCGGTTATCGGCGCGTTGCTCCATGATATGGGCAGACCAGCCGGTGATGCGCGAGCAGACGAAGATTGGCGTGAACAGCGGCGTCGGGATACCCATGAAATGGTAGGCCGTCGCCGAGTAGAAATCTGCATTGGGAAACAGCTTCTTTTCGTCCCACATCACCTTGTCGATCGCCTCGGACACGGCAAACAAATGCGTATCGCCGACTTCCTCCGACAATTGCCGCGAGAGTTCCTTGATCACGACGTTACGCGGGTCCGATGTCGTATAGACACGGTGGCCAAAACCCATGATTTTCTCTTTCCGCGCGAGCGCCTGATGGATACCCTCGGTAGCCTGTTCTGCGTTCTCAAAGCGCTCGATCAGCGCCATCGCAGCTTCGTTGGCCCCGCCGTGCAAAGGCCCGCGCAAAGCGCCGATCGCACCGGTTATGGCCGAGTAGAAATCGGACAACGTCGCGGCGATGACGCGGGCGGTAAAAGTCGAGGCGTTGAACTCGTGTTCCGCGTACAAAATCAGCGAGATATCCAGCACCCGCCGATGGAAATCACTGGGCGGCTTGCCGTGCAGCAGGTGCAGGAAATGACCGGCGACCGAATTCGCATCGGTTTCCGTGTCGATACGCACGCCATCGGTATGATAGCGATGCCAGTACATCAGCATCGATGGAAAACAGGCGAGCAAACGGTCGGCGACCTCAGCTTGCTTGGAAAAATCCCCTTCGGGCTCGAGGTTTCCCAGCACCGAGCAACCGGTACGCAATGCGTCCATCGGGTGCGAGTCCGCCGGCGTGTTCTCGAGGACGTCGGTTAACGCCTTCGGCAAGCCCCGCATGCCTCTGAGTTTGGCCAGGTAGGTGTCGAGTTGCTTGCGGTTTGGCAGATCGCCATGATGCAAAAGGTAGGCGACTTCCTCGAAGGTGGCGTTTTTCGCCATGTCTTCGATGTCGTATCCGCGATAGGTCAGCCCGGCGCCTTCCTTGCCGACGGTGGCGATCGCCGTCTCACCAGCGATTATATCGGCCAGGCCACCGGGGGGTTTCTTTGCACTCATTACTTGCTCTCCAATGGCTTGGTCCCGGGGTCCCGGGGTCACGACTTCTCGGCGGCAAACAGTTCGTCCAGCTTGCGCTCGTATTCGTGGTAGCCCAGGACTTCGTACAACTCATCGCGGGTTTGCATGGCGTCGGTGCAGGATTTTTGCGTGCCTTGTTTACGCAGGACACTGTACACATTCTCGGCGGCCTTGCTCATGGCCCGGAACGCGGATAACGGATACAAGGCGAGGCTTACGCCGACATCGGCAAGTTCGGCAACCGTAAATAGCGGCGTTTTGCCAAACTCGGTGATGTTGGCCAGCACGGGCACGCCGACTTGCGCTACGAACTCCCGATATTCATCCAGCTCGGTCAGCGCTTCGGCAAAAATCATATCGGCGCCCGCTTCGACATAGCGCATCGCCCGGTCGATCGCGGCCTGCTGACCTTCCACCGCGTGGGCATCGGTGCGCGCCATGATAACGAAACGGTCGTCGGGCCGGCCATCCACCGCCGCCTTGATCCGGTCCGCCATTTCGCCGGCCGCAACCAGTTCCTTGCCTGGCCTGTGGCCACAACGCTTGGCGCCAACCTGGTCTTCCATGTGCATGCCGGCCGCGCCCGCCACGCACAAATCGTGTGCCGTGCGCGCAATCATGAACGCCTGACCCCAACCGGTATCGGCATCGACCAGCAACGGCAATTCTACTGCGCCGCAGATCCTGCGCACATCCTCACAGACATCGTTGAGGCTGGTGATACCCAGATCGGGAAACCCGAAAGAGGCGTTGGCGACACCGGCGCCAGACAGGTAGATCGCTTTAAAACCGGCTTTTCTTGCCTGCAATGCGCTAAACGCATTGATAGCGCCCACGACCTGGAGCGGGCTTTCTTCGCCCATGGCCTGCCAGAGGCGCTCACCCGCTGAATGAATTGTGCTCATGCTGTCGTCATCTCCGGATTGCCGCCGCCG
>BFAU01000220.1 GCA_008975185.1 bacterium MnTg04
CGCCATGCGCATCGCGACGCCATTGCCCACCTGCTGGCGAACCACTGACTGGCGACCGTCGGCGACCTCGTTATCCATATCCGTGCCCCGGTTTATTGGGCCCGGATGCATGACGATCGCGTTTCCCTTGGCCAGTTTCAGGCGTCTCGATGTCAGGCAATATTTTTTCCGGTAGCTTTCCAGGTCCGGGATATCCTCGGATTTCATGCGCTCTTTCTGCAGACGCAACATCATCACGACGTCACAGTCCTTAATCCCCGCGTCAAAATCCGTATAGCGGCGCGCATGGGTCAGCTCGTTTAATTCCGGCAGCAGGTTTTCAGGCGCGATCAGCCTGAGGTCATGCACCCCGAGTGCCAGCAATGCGTGACAGGCTGAGCGCGCCACCCGCGAATGCCGGATATCGCCGGTGATGGCGATGCTGAGGTTTTTGAAATCTTTCTTGTGCTGGCGAATCGTCAGGACGTCCAGCAAGCCTTGAGTGGGATGCGATTGTTGTCCTTCACCGGCATTGATCAGGCTTGCACGATCGCCCAGTCGACCGGCGATGTTGCTCATCAGGCCGACCTCCTTGTGGCGGACGACGAAAAAATCGACTGCCATGGACTGGATGGTCAGCAAGGTATCCAGCACGGTTTCGCCTTTCGCCGCGGACGAGGTCGGGATCACCAGGTTGACGACCTCCGCCCCCTGGCGGCGGGCCGCGAGTTCGAACGAAATCTGGGTCCGGGTGCTGGCTTCAAAAAACAACTGGCAGACCGTCAGGCCCTCGAGCGAACCGTCACCGGGCCCGGGTTGCCCGGGAGCGATCAAGTAGCGTTCCGCCCGATCCATCAGCCCGCCCAACAAGTCCCCGTCCAGGCCATCGAGTGTGACCAGGTGGCGAAGATTACCCTGACTGTCGAGTTGTTCGTTCACGCCCGATACCGTTCCAGTGACCTGCATGCGCGTTGTTCGCGGCGCACGACCGCGCTGCGCATCCTAATGAATCGCTTCGTCGTTGTCATCAACTCGCTTCGCCCAGCCACTGCTGGAGTATCAGACGGGCGGCTTCCTGGTCGATCAGATTGCGGCTGATGCGTTTTTTGCGCAGCCCGCTGCGGCGTTCCTCACGCAGCCGGTCCAGCGCTTCGCTGGAACTCAGTCTCTCATCGATCGCCTGAACCGGTATTCCGCTTCTTTCCCGCAGTTCGGCAGCGAACAGCAAGGACAGCCGCGACATTTCGCTTGAGCTGCCATCCATATTGCATGGATAACCCACCAGCATCAGAACCGGATGCCAGTCACGCAGTATTTTCTCGATGGCCGGCCAGTCCGGTCCACTCGCCGAATGTGCCACGACGGTGAGTCCGCGGGCATTGCCAAGCAAGGTTTCACCGATAGCGACGCCGATGCGTTTGAGGCCGAAATCGAAAGCAATCAGCGTGCCTTTGGCGTTTTTCGAGGCCTGCTTGTTGAAATCGGCTAGCTCCCGCGGCTCGCCAGCGCCGTATTCAGGCATGGCCGGCGTAATTGCTGATACTTTTAACATCCACTCCGAGCAAGGCTGCGGCGGACTCCCAGCGTTTGTCATACGGCGTTTCAAAAATTATTTCATAGCTCGACGGCACGGTGAGCCACGCATTTTCCACCACTTCCTGCTCCAGTTGCCCAGCTGTCCAGCCGGCATAACCCAGCGCGACGATCGCCTGGTGGGGACCTTCCCCCCTGGCCATCGCCTGCAGGACATCCTGCGATGTGGTGACCTGGATTTTGTCGCCGGTTTCCATACTGGAGTCCCACTGCCCCCTGGGGTTATGCAACACGAACCCACGGTCCGGTTGCACCGGCCCGCCGAGGAGTATCGGCGCCGTCTCACTGACATCGGAGCTGCGCTCGAGATTGAGCTGATCGAAGATATCGCCGAGGTTGAGGTTCATCGGGCGATTGATGGTGATCCCCAGCGCGCCCTGTTCGTTATGCTCGCAAATATAAGTCACGCTGTGGTGAAAGTTGGGGTCTCCCATTGCTGGCATCGCAATCAGGAAGTGATCGTTTAGAAAGGTGTCTTCGGACATGCGCCAAGTATAGGCGAACAACCAACGGAATCGGGACAATTTATTCCCGGTTCGGCATAACGCTACTCGCCCGCGATGAATTGCCACTCATAGGCGAAGCGGACGAAATCGTACTTCTTTCTCAATTCGTCCGGGAACGGGTCGAAAGGCGCCGCCAGGCGCAGGGTCCGTAACGCCGCTTCGTCTAGATGTCGCTGGCCGGAGGATCTCAAGACCACGATCTCGCGCAAAAGCCCGTCCGACTGAACAACGACCTCCAGCGTTGGGTTGCGTGCGCCGTCGGCGTTCCCCGGGTAGTTCAATGTGCCGACTTTTTCGATCTTGCGTTTCCATGAGTCCAGGTAAACGGCAATATCGGAGGTGGTTGTATCGGCGGTGATGAGGAGCTCCCGGGTGCCTTTGAGTTGCGTGTTTTCATCGATATCGACGATGACATCCAGGCTCAAATCGTTCTGTTGCCGATCGGTCGGGCGCTGACGCATCGGTTCCGGCTGCTCACTCGGGTCCGGCACCGTACTCACCTTACGCTCGTTTTCGGCGCGGCTGGCCAGGACTTCGCGTTGCTGCGTGCGCGAGCCGGGGTCGGAAAAATCGAGGTCCCTGCCGCCGGGCATGCCGTCCTGCTGCAGGCTGGCCGGGGCTGGCAACGGGGTTGTCGGTACGCTCGATTCGGAATTGGTGCCGCTGCCGGCCTGGCTGGACTGCGCCTGGTATTCCGCTTCGCGCGGGTCCTTGTCATCCGTCGGGTTGATCAGTAAAGCGACCTGCAACGATGGCCGGAAAGGCTGGTCGGACGGCAGCACAGGCGCAAAGCTGATACCGAGGATGACGATGCCGTGAAAAACGACGGCGACAAAAATGGTCGTGGCCATCCTGTCCTTGATTGTGGTCTCTGTCGCCAGCTGGTCACTCATCTAATTTTCCGCGTGCCGATAACGATCCGGCACATACGCCGAGTAATTGGTGTCCGCACTTTCAATTACTATCGCATACCGCATGGCAGAATCACTCATTTCTTAGCCCCGCTTGTTTAAGGATACTGTTGAGAGTGCCGGGTGCCAAGTCATCCGAGGGCTTGCCTGGCATTGTAAGGCGCCCGGATTTCGTATGGTGGGCAAACCGCCGTCGACCTGGGCTCGCCCCCTACCTCATACGTCACTTCCCCACATACACATCCCCCTCTCTATAGTTAGAGATTAGATGTTGCATCGACCAGTTGAAACCGCAGTCATTTGCTGCCGTTCAATACTCTCGCCAGCTAAATGTCCACGATGGGTCGGAAGCGAATACCGAATTGGCAATTTCGGCCATTCCGTCTAACAGTTAATTTATGAGCGCAGGCTTCCTATGGTTTATCGACAATGACGATACGCATTTCGTCCGGGTTTTCCAGCATTACCCGTTTCGCCATTGCCGCGGTCATTTCCAGGTGCCCGTCGCCGGCGACCAGCATTACCAGTTCGATGCCCAGGGCCTCGGCGAGTTCCGGCCATTCGCCCGGCCCCGCGACGAACAGCGCCGTCGCCGATGCATCCGCGCGCGCGCCGTTGCCGGCGATGACGGTCAGCGACACGGCCCCGACCGCAGGATAGCCAGTCTCCGGGTCGAGAATATGGTGATAGCGAAGCCCCTGGTATTCAAAAAACCGTTCGTAATCCCCCGAGGTAAAAACGCTTTCATCGCCGTCGATATCTATGCCGCCGATCACGCCCGGCCGGCGGGGATGGCGAATGCCTACGCGCCATGCTCGCCCATTGCGTCGACCCATCGCGCGCAGGTCGCCGCCCGCGTTGACGATGGCGTTTTCGATGCCGGCCTCGCGCAGCAGATTTATCGCACGGTCGACGGCCAGCCCCTTGGCGAATCCACCCAGGTCGATCGCCCAACCCCCGGCCGGCGATACGAGGCGGCCGGGCACCCAGTCTATTTGCTGATGGCCGGGCATCGCCGCCAGCAATTCCAGCAGCCTTGCCGGGTCGGGTGGAGCCGAGATCGGCGCCGCCTCGTTAAAACCCCATTCCCTGACCAGCGCAGCCACGGCCGGGTTGAAGCGGCCTCCGATGAGCCTCGTGTATGCCATTGCCTGCCGGATCGTGTCGAGCAGCGAGGCATCGGCGGTTGCCGACCCGGTGGCCATCAGTTGTGCGTTGAACCTGGCGAGTTCGCAGTCGGCCCAGG
>BFAU01000221.1 GCA_008975185.1 bacterium MnTg04
CGCCCTCGAACTGGAACCCAACAACATTGATGCCCTGGGTTGGTACGGTGCGAAAATGGCGATAGACGGCCGCACTGACATTGCGCTCGAATCCTTGGAGAAGGCGGTCAAACTGGACCCGTTATCCATGCTTTCTATCGATGGCCTCGCGACCGCGCTGACCATTGCCGGCAGATTTGATGAAAGTATAGCGCTGCAACGCCAAGCGCTCGAAATCGACCCGGATGTCGGACGAATTCACGGTCACATTGCCTACAATCACCTGTTGCAGGGAAACCTGGCCGATGCGATGGCCGAGTATCAAAAGGAGCCGGTAAATTGGGTTCGTGACTTCGGCAAGATTCTGGTGCTCGGAAGAACAGGCGAGCAGGACGCATGGACGGTAGCGCTCGATGAATTTATCCGCGAGCACGGTAAGAAAGACGCCTACCAGATCGCGGAAATCTACGCCGATGCCGGCGATCCCGAGGCCGCGTTCGAGTGGCTGGAAACCGCTCTGAAAGTCAGGGACCCCGGGCTGGTCTGGATCAAAACCGATGCATTGCTCGCCGGTCTGCACGATGATCCGCGCTGGTCAATATTTCTGGATAAGGTCTGGAACTAAAATTAGTGCAGGGCAAAAGCTTTCTCAACCATCCTTTCCCACGGCCAGCAAACGACTCGCTTTCTCGGCCGAAACAGTGATCCCCTTGATCATCGCCGAGCTGAAACCCTCGTGCTCCATCTGGTTGAGGCCCGCGATTGTGCAGCCCCGCGGTGTCGTTACGCGGTCGATTTCGCGTTCGGGGTGTTTCTCGTGGGCCAGCAACAAGGTCGCCGCACCTCTTGCCGTTTGCGCCGCAATTGCCAGCGCGTCTTCGGCATGAAAACCGATTTCGATGCCGCCTTGCGAGGCCGCCCGGATCGCGCGCAGGAAAAACGCGACGCCACAGGCGCCCAGCGCCGTGGCCGCACCCATCAGTTCCTCGTCGATAACCAGGGTCTGGCCGACGCTGTCGAAAATCGCCTTGGCCGCCGCAATCCCCTCGCCGGCACTTTTGTCGGACGCAAGACAGGTCATCGACTCGCGCACCGCGGTCGCGGTATTGGGCATCGCCCGGACGCATTCGACCTTGGCGTCGATCTTCTGCCGGAGTTGCGCGAGATCGACGCCCGACACCACCGATATCAGGATATGGCGGCCGGCTTTCAGTTCAGGGCCGATCTCTGACATGAGTTCATCGAGTTGCTGGGGTTCGACCGCGACGATGACGACATTCGACTTGCCGATCGCCTCTTTGTTGTCGGCGCATACGGCGAAGCCCTGCGCTTTCATCTCGTCCAGAAAATGAGTCTTGCGGCGGGTCAGTGTTATCCGGTCCGAACTGACGGTCCCGGCCTGGGCCAGGCCGTTGGCAATTGCCGTGCCGATATTGCCGGCGCCGAGTATCGCAATGCTTAGCTTGTCTTTCACTGGTCTTTTTCCTGTGTGTTGTCTTGTCTGAGGCAATAGCAAGAGACTCACGGGCGCTGCATTTCCCCCGCCTGTTCCAGTATGCCAAGAAAAATGTCCGCGCCAAGCGAAATCAACGCGTCGGGAAAATCATAATCCGGGTTGTGCAGATCGGCCACGGCCTCACCGGCGCCAAGACCAAACATCGCGCACTGCGCAATCGAGGAGAAACAGCCAAAGTCTTCCGACCAGCGAAACGGCTGCTCGGCAACCCTGAGCAGGCCATCGTCGGCCGCCCGGCGAATCACATCGACGGCGCGCTCCGAATTTACCGTGGCTGCGAAAATATCCCGGTATGCGATTGCAGATTCCAGGCCATGCTCAACCGCCAGTTGCCGGATCCGGCTCTCGGCATGGCTTACCATACGCGCCATGGTCGCATCGGTTTCGCTGCGCAACGTGACCCAGATCTCGGCTTCGCCGGGCGCGGTACCGAACGCCTGCTCGCCAAGACGCGAGCCCACTACCGTGGCGAATGCCAGTTCGTTGCCAAAATCCATGACCGACGGCAGCTCGCTCAGCTCGGCGATGAGCTGGCACATCGCCTTCGCCGGGCTCACGCCGGTCTCCGGCTGGGCCGCATGTGCCGTCTTGCCGGTGAGCCTGATCGCCTGGCCCCGCGACGCACAACTGAAGGTTCCGTTACGGATGACGATTTCACCGAGCGGAAAACCGGGCAGGTTGTGCAGCGCGAAGCAAAAGTCCGGTTTGATGGGCGCAAATTTTTCGTCCGCAACAACCGCCGCCGCCCCCTGGCCGGTTTCCTCGGCGGGCTGGTATAACAGCACGACTCTTCCGCGAGCGGGTCGTTTCCTTGATAGCTTTTCGCCGACTGCGGCCAGTATGGCCATGTGGCCATCGTGACCGCACTTGTGGGATGTACCGTCGTGCACGGAGCGATGCTTGAATTCATTCGTTTCCTGGATCGGCAGGGCATCCAGTTCAGACCTGAGCAGGATGGTCGGGCCGGCTTCTATACCCGTGAAAACAAACGCTATCCCGGTGTCGCCAAGGTTCTCGATGACTTCATCGGGCCGCAACGGCTCGAAAAACCGGAGCAGGCGCTCCGCCGTGCCGGTTTCGCAACCCGAGCGTTCAGGATTTCGATGTATTTCCCGCCGTAAATTGACTGGACCGCTCACGCCCCCGCTCCCCGGATTCGCGCAAGAACCCGTTACCGCCCCGCCAGCGCGTATAAAATATCGACATAGCCTTTTTCGATTTTGGCAAGACCAGCGATTTTCGAACCCTCTTTCGGGTAGATCACCATGAACTCGTTGGGTCCGTGCGCACCTTTGCCATGGCCGATACCGGTGAACACCATCGGCAGCCGCAAGATATCGGTGAACACATAGAATGGGGCGCTGCCACCGAGTCGCGGCTCGACGCTCGGCGGCGCACCATATTTATTGAATACGCTGATCGCCGCCTGTACCAGCTCCGAGTCGAGAGAAGTCTGCGACGCCGGGTAACCGCTCATCGGGTGGATCGTGATATCGGTGAAGCCGTGCTTGTCCAGGTGGGCGCGGATCAGGGCCATCATTTCATCCGGGTCCAGACCGGGTGGCAGCCGCGAATCCACTTTTGCGGTCGCCATGTGCGGCAAGATGGTTTTGGTCCCTTCTCCTGTGTACCCGGCCCATATACCGTTGATGTTCAGGGTCGGGTTATACAGATAATCCATCTGCGCTTCCTGCATGGTCTGGCCATCGATCCAGCGCTCGATGCCCAGTGCCTGCATCGCCTTTTTTTCATCGGCAGACGCCAGCATGCCGTTTATCAGCGGCATATCCTCCGCCGCCGGCGGCTGGACCTTGTCGTAATAGCCATCGATCAGAATCGTATTGCCATCGGGCGTCGTCATGCTTGCCAGCGCCTGCACCAGCCGCCAGACCGGCGAGTCGATGTTGGCCTTCAACGAGCCGTGCACTTCATGGTCGACCGGTCCGCCGTGCGGGCCGCCGCGCGCTTCCAGTTCCATGTAAATGATCCCCTTGACGCCGAGTATCATGCGCATATCGCCCGCGCGATTTTGCGAGTTGAACGGGAAGAACACGCCATCGGCAGCCATCAGGCGATCCTTGTATTTTTCGATAATCTGCGGAAAGTGCGGCGAACCCAGTTCCTCCTCGCCTTCAGCCAGCACGATCAGGTTGACCGGCAGGCTGCCGGTCACGCTGATGATCGACTCCAGCGCATTCAACAGCGCCCGCTGGGGTCCTTTCTGATTGGTCGCACCGCGAGCCATCAGCACGGTGCCAAGCTCGTGTTCGACGAGTTCGCCGGCGAATGGCGGCACCAGCCAGTCCTCCGGATTCACCGGCTGCACGTCGTACATCATGTAAACGACCAGGGTTTTCTTCGCGCCCGCATCGTAATGAGCGAAAACGCCGGGGTGCCCGTCGGTGGGCGCCAGCTCGGCCTCGGCAAAACCAATGGCCCGCAGGTCATCGCGCAGCATGCCCGCCATCTCGGTGATGCCGTTATTTTGCGCGCTGATCGATGGCTGCCTGACCCAGCGCCGCAGATTCGCCAGGTGTTGTTCCAGGTTGCGATCGATATGCGCATAGATTTCATCATGATCGCCCGTGTAGGCCGGGATACTGCCGGCATCGAAGACCTCGTCGCCGGTTAGCTCGAAACGGGGTCGCTGAACCTTTTTTCCCTGGTCCGAGCTTACCGTGATCTCCGTGCCCTGCTCGCAGGCCGCGAACAGCCCACAAACCGCAAGCATCAGCCATTTCATATGAGTCACTATTTTTCCCCTTTTTGGTTGTTCGATCGGGCCGCGCTCAGGCCGTCCGGGCCAGGACTCGATCGAGCTTCCCCAGAAATTCGTCTGCATCGGCCAGGTCCACCACCATCGGCGGTTTTATTTTGAGCACATTGTGCCCGGGTCCATCCAAGCTGAGCATAACGCCGTACTCCAGCATGGCCTCGACGATTTCATGGGAGCGTTGCCGATCCGGCCGGAATTTCTCGCGATCCTCAACGATTTCAACCCCAAGGAACAGACCGCGCCCCCTGACATCGGCCAGGAAATCGTATTTTTCGGCGAGCGTCTGGAGCCCCCGTTTCATCCGGCCGCCGACTTTCAGCGCGTTTTGCCGCAGCCCCTCGTCCTCGATAATATCCAGCACCGCCAGGCCCGCGGCACAGGACACCGGGTTGCCGCCAAAGGTATTGAAATACTCCATGCCGCTGTCAAACCTGGCGGCCACTTCTTCGCTGGTCACCACGGCGGCCAGCGGATGGCCGTTACCCACCGGCTTACCCATGGTCACGACATCGGGCAACAGGTCCTGGGTCTCAAACGACCACCAATAGTCCCCCATCCGGCCCAAACCGGTCTGCACCTCGTCGGCGACGCAAATCCCGCCCAGTTCGTGCACCCGCCGGTAGATATTCGCGAGGAAGCCGTCCGGCAGCACGCGCTGACCGCCACAACCGGGCATGGTTTCGGCAAACAGCGCGGCCGGCAAGCGACCCTCGGCTTCCAGGGCATCCAGCACGGCAGTCGCAGCATTCTCGGTTAACGCACCGCTTCGTTGCGGAAAACTATCCGGCAGCGGCAACACATCGATATGCCCGGCCTGACCTTCACCGCCCGGGCCATTGAACTTGTATGG
>BFAU01000222.1 GCA_008975185.1 bacterium MnTg04
CGCTGGAGGCGCCGCACCAACACGCCGGCGATAACCGGGCGTTCGGCGGCCAGCGCGGTTTCTTTTTCGACTATGGATGCCAGCACCAGCGCTTCATGGGAGGTATCGAACGGCAACCCCGACGCTCGTCCCTGCCACGCCCGCTCCAGTCGCTCCTGCAAAGAGACATGGGCGCGGCGCAGAATATCGCTGGCCCGCTCACCACGCACAAAATGATAGGTCTCGGGCAGAAACTGCCCTTCCGGGTGCAATCCAGGCCGGCCGAATCTGTCCATCAGCGATTCCATTCCGCCAGCGAGATTTTCCTGGATGTCCTGCTCCAGCGCTTCTTCGGCGATCAGCGCGTTCAGCAATTCCATGACTGTCCAGCCCTCGATAATCGTGAAACTGCGCACCATCACATCACCCTGAACGAGTGTCCTGAGGAGGTCTTCAGCCGTCATCCCGGGTGCAAGCAGGTATTCACCGGCCTTGATCCGGGTCGCAGCGCCAGAGATGCGTGCAGACAGCGCAAAGGCCCGCGGGCAACAAAGTATTTCTCTTTGCGCCAGCTCCCGAACCAGGCCAGCCAGGCTCAGTCCGGGGCTGACCAATAACACCTCGCCGTCTTCATCTAGGCTCAGGCCCGTGTTCATGGCTCGGTCGACCAGGTACAGCGCGGATAACAGGCTCAGGGCGGCGAGCAATATCAGGATCGTCAGGCCTTTCTGCAGACGACTCATGGCGCGACGCCCGCGGCCGACAAACTGGATTTCAGTGCCTGCTGGAGCCGCCTTGTCAGCGGGCCGGTAGCGCGGTTGCGGTCGTCGACTTGCCGGACAGGCCAGATCATGATCAATGAATTGCTGACAAAAATTTCATCTGCCCGCGACAGATCGTCCAGGCTCACTGCCCGTTCCTGTACCTCTATTTCCATTTGCGCGGCAATTTTCAGGATTTGTTTTCGCATTACACCGGCCACGCCTGAATATTCGAGACCCGGTGTAAGCAAAGCGCCGGACCGCACCAGAAACAGATTGCTCATAGTGCCACAAACAACCCGGCCATCTGCATCCATCATCAGGCCTTCCGCAATATCCGGGTTGTCCCATTCTGCCCTGGCCAGTACCTGGTGCAATCTGTTCAAGGTTTTCAGCCCGGCGAGAACCGGGTCGTTTGCGAGACGCGTTTCGCAAAGCCGCACCGCTATGCCATCGCTGGCCCAGCTATCCGGATAATCCGGCCATGGATGCACGCTGACGATGCGGCGGATTTTTATTTTTTCGGGTTGACGGTAACCGCGCCCGCCGCTACCCCGGGTCAGGATCAGCTTGATCACCGCCCTGCCCTGACCCGGCAGCAAACCAAGAACTTCGCGGCGCAGTACACCCCGGTCGGGTATCGGCAAGCCGAGCCGGCCGGCGCCGTGGCTGAGCCGTTCGAGGTGTTCATCCAGCAAGGCGATGCGGCCGTCCGTAGCTGCCATGGTTTCGAACAGGCCATCGCCATATTGCAGACCACGGTCGCCGGCGGGAACCGATTCGCAATCATGCCCGTCTATCATAAAGCGGACCGTCACTCAGACAGCTCCCAGCGCCAGGATTAGGCCCTTCGCTTTTGCCCGGCTTTCCGCAAGCTCTTCGCGGGCGATCGAATCCGCGACAATGCCGCTACCTGCCCGCAAGCTGATTCGATCGCCGTCTTGAACCAGGGTTCGAATCAGGATATTGAGGTCGGCGCTGCCATCGCGATTCAGATAACCCATCGAGCCGGTGTATGCGCCACGCGGTGCCCCTTCCAGTTGCGAGATGATCTCCATGCAGCGCACCTTCGGGCAACCGGTAATCGTGCCGCCTGGAAACATCGCCCTGATCACCTGCCCCGGCGTGACGTCCTCGCGCAGGCGGCCGCGCACGTTGGAAACAATGTGATGGACATGGGCATAGCTCTCCAGACCCATCATCTCGTCGACTTCGACCGAGCCCGGCCGGCACACCCGACCCAGGTCGTTGCGCTCAAGATCGATCAGCATGATGTGCTCGGCCCTTTCCTTGGGATGACGAAGCAATTCCTCGCGCATCGCTGCGTCGTTCATCCGCCGATGATCGCGAGGGCGTGTCCCTGCGATCGGCCGCGACTCGGCATAGCCGTTGGAAATTTTCAGCAGGCGTTCCGGCGAAGAGCTGATGACGGTGTGATCCCGCCAGCGTGCCAAACCCGCGAACGGCGCCGGGTTGGCGCTGCACAAACGCCGGTACACCTGCGCCGGGTCGGTGCCCGGCAACAGTTCACCGCGCCACTGGCGTGACAGGTTGGCCTGGAAAATATCGCCCTCGTAAATAAAGCGCTTTGTGGTCTCCACCGCATCGAGATATGTCTGCTCAGGATCCTCCTGAAGCATTCCAGACAGCAGCGGCCCGGAGGATTGCTCGGGGCAGCCGCCGGCAAGATCCCTGGAAAGTTGTTCGAGAGACTGTTCGTGGCCTGCCTCCGCGACCAGGTACATCCGACCGAGTTTTCGATCGTTGATGGCAGCCACCGGAATCCGGGTCGCGATGGCCACCGGCATGCCCGGGGCTGTCTGCAGGCGCAGGCCCGGCTCCACCTGGGCCGCCAGTTCGTAGCCCAGATACAGAAACCAGCCGCCGGTGAAAGGCAGCCTGGGTGTTTGTTCCGCTACCTGTTCCTTGCGCCAGGCGGTGTCGAGGGCAGACAGGAAATCGCCTTTCCGGCCGTCATTGAGCCTGAACTGCGTATCGAGGACAATCGACTCGCGCGGGAACGCAAACAGAATATCGAAGCGGCCTTGCGCGGTCCCGGACGCTGCGCTTTGCAACAGGTAGGGATAGCGTTCGGGGTTTTTTTGATGCAGCCACGCCAGGTCGACGCCGGTCGAAATGGTTTCAACATGGAAATGACGGTTGCTATCGCCACCGCCACGGACCGACTGACTGGCACTTCCGGAGATCAATTGAGCTGTGCGAACACCAGCGTACCGTTCGTGCCACCGAATCCGAATGAGTTAGAAACTGCGACCCGCAGGTGCATCTCGCGCGCCTCGTTGGGAACATAGTCCAGATCGCATTCGGGATCGGCGTGTTCCAGGTTAATGGTGGGCGGTGCGACCTGGTCGCGTATCGCCAATATGCTGAATATCGCTTCGACGCCGCCTGCGGCCCCGAGCAAATGACCGGTCATCGATTTCGTAGAACTCACTGCCAGTCGGTAGGCATGGTCGCCAAAGGCCTGTTTGATCGCCTTGGTCTCGGCGATGTCGCCGAGCGGCGTCGATGTGCCGTGAGCATTGATGTAATCGACTTCATCGGGGCTCAACTGGGCATCCGCCAACGCGTTTTCCATGCACAGGCTCGCGCCCTCGCCAGATTCCAGTGGCGCCGTCATGTGAAAGGCGTCCGCGCTCATGCCAAAGCCGATCAATTCGACCAGGATATTGGCGCCACGCTGCTGTGCATGCTCCAGTTCTTCCAGCACCAAACAGCCGGCGCCGTCGGACAGGACAAATCCATCCCGTTCGGCATCCCACGGCCGACTGGCCCTTTCCGGATCGTCGTTCCGGGTGGACAACGCGCGGGCTGAACAAAACCCGCCCAGACCCAACACGGTTGCGGCCATTTCGCAACCACCGGCAACCATCACATCCGCATCGCCATACTGAATCATGCGCATCCCGAAACCAATGCAGTGGGTCGCGGTCGTACACGCCGTAACCAGGGAGACGTTTGGCCCGGTCAGTTTGTTGCGGATGGACACGTGCCCAGCCACCATATTGATGATGCTGGACGGGATGAAAAACGGCGATATTTTTCTCGGCTTGCCCGTTTCGATGTACTTGCCATGGCTTGCCTCGATCGTTTCCAGGCCGCCAATACCGGCGCCAACTGCGACGCCGATTCGATGCCGGTTTTCGTCCGTGATTTCCAGCCCGGAATCGACGATTGCCTGTTCCGATGCCGCGATACCGTAATGGATGAACGGATCCATTTTTTTCGCGTCTTTCGGATCGATGAAATCGCCAATATCGAAGTCCCGCACCGGACCGCCGATATGCGTCGTAAACAGGCTGGTATCCATGCGCGTGATCAGGCCGATGCCGCTTTTGCCGGACACGATGGTCTGCCACGCGTCACTCACCGTATTGCCCACGGGAGAAACGATGCCCAAACCGGTGACTACTACTCGACGCTTGGCCAATTCTTCACCTGCAAAAACAGAAGTTCTTATGACGAGCCACGGCCTGTCCATGGCCGCGGCATGACACCACGATCAGGAGTCAGTATTTTTTTCTTTGACGTAATCGATAGCCAGTTGAACGGTGGTGATTTTCTCGGCCTCTTCATCGGGAATTTCGCAATCGAATTCCTCTTCCAGCGCCATCACCAACTCGACGGTATCCAGAGAATCCGCACCAAGGTCGTCGACGAAAGACGCTTCGTTGGTAACTTCTTCGACCTTGACGCCCAACTGCTCGGCGACAATCTGTTTTACCTGTTCTTCAATTTTGCTCATTGTGTGCTCGTCCTCGTCAGAAAATCGGTACCGCAGGCTGGCAAGCCCGCTGCGGCTGTTTATTGTATTTAAATGTCTTGGGGCAATCTAGCAAGATTACCGATTTTACATGGATTTCACGTCGTTTCTATGTCTTTACCCGCGATTGGGCTCAGGCCATGTACATCCCGCCATTGACATTCAGCGTTTCACCGGTGATATAGCCCGCCGACGGCGAAGCCAGGAAGCCAACCGCAGCGGCAATATCCTCCACGGTCCCCAGCCGCGTCAGCGGCACCTGGTCGATCAAAGCCTGGCGTTGCTGGTCAGTCATTGCGCGGGTCATGTCGGTTTCGATAATCCCGGGCGCAACTGTATTGACGGTGATGTTGCGCGATCCGATCTCCCGGGCCAGCGCCTTGCTAAAGCCGATCATGCCCGCCTTGGCAGCCGCATAGTTGCTCTGGCCGGCGTTGCCCATCAAGCCGACCACCGACGAAATATTGATGATCCTGCCATCCCTCGCTTTCATCATGCCCCGCAGACAGGCTTTGCTCATCCGGTAAACGGAGCTGAGGTTGGTATTGATAATCTCATCCCATTCGTCGCTTTTCATGCGCAGCAACAGGTTATCGCGGGTAATACCGGCACTATTGACCAGGATCGCCGGTGCGCCCTCGTTCTCGACGACATCGCCGATCAAGCGATCGACGGAATCCTGATCCGCCACATCGAGTACCGCTCCGCGCCCGCTGACGCCCGCTTGCTCCAGCGTGGCGCTGATGGCGTCTGCGCCTTGCTGCGAAGTTGCCGTGCCGACAACCGTGGCCCCGAGTTCGCCGAGCCGCAACGCGATGGCCTGCCCGATGCCACGCGTTGCACCGCTTACTAGGGCGGTTTTTCCCTGCAGAATTTTTTCACTCATTTCCGCTTCCCGTTGCTGTTTTTTCCAGTGCCAAGTGCAGGCTTGCCGCATCATAAACCGGATACATACCCATCCCGCGATCGATCCGGCGATTCAGACCGGCAAGAACCTTGCCGGGCCCGCATTCCAGCAGACTGTCCACGCCATGACCCGCCATGTATTGTACGCACTCGACCCAGCGTACCGGCAAGAAAAGTTGTCTGACCAACGCGCCGCGAATTTCCGCCGCTGAGCCGCACACTTTTGCCTCGACATTTTGCACGACCGGCAGCGTGGGGGCATGGAATTCGACTGTTTCAAGCCGCTGAGCCAATTTGTCGGCCGCGCCCTGCATCAGGGCACAATGGGACGGAACGCTGACCGGCAAAGGGATGGTCTTGCGCGCTCCCATTTGCTTCGCTTTGGCGATCGCCCGTTCGACCGCCGCCGCCTGACCGGCGATGACGACCTGGCCCGGCGAGTTGAAGTTCACCGCGGAAACTACTTCGTCACCGGCAACCTCGCTACAGGCCTGAATCACCCGTTCGTCATCGAGCCCCAGGATCGCGGCCATGGCGCCGCTGCCTTTGGGGACCGCCTCCTGCATCGCCTGACCGCGGTACTCGACCAGTTTCACGGCATCGCCAAAATCGATCACGCCGGCGCACACCAGCGCCGTGTACTCACCGAGGCTGTGACCTGCCATCATGCTCGCGGGCCGACCGTCAAGCTGTTGCCAGAGACGAAATACGGCAACGCCGGCCGCCAGCAGCGCCGGCTGGGTCACCGGAGTCTGATTGAGCTTTTCCTCAGGGCCTTGCTGGCTGACCAGCCACAGGTCATAGCCCAGCGTCGCGGAAGCCTCGGCGAATGACTCTTTCACGACGGGGTGCGCGTCGGCAAGGTCGGCGAGCATGCCAACCGCCTGCGAGCCTTGCCCCGGAAAAACATATGCCAGCGACATGATTCAATTCTCCTGATGCGTTGCGCTATCGTGGCCCAACGCGGTAAAGCGCGGCAACGAAAAACGCCCAATCATACGGCAGTCGAACGATTGTGCAGCCTCAGGCTCCACACCCCGATCAGCCCGCCGACTATCCCAAACCAGTGCGCATCCACGACCACCGGTCCCCCGCTGGCCAACTCACTGCCTGGCAGGGGGCCCACCAGTTGCTCATAGAACCCCTTGAGCAATACCGCGGCCAGCAGGATCAAGCCGTCTTTGTGTCCGCGGCTGAGCCTTTGCGTCGCCCCGGCGGCCAGCCAGCCATGCAGCACACCCGACAAACCCACATACCACAGCAACTCCGGCCGGAGCCAGACAAAGCCGATAGCGATCGTCGCGACCGCGAAACCACTGACCCAGGCCCATTGGCCCAGCGTGAACTCCCGTCCGAGCAGCCCGAAAACGAGAATCAGTGCAAACAGGTTCAACGCCGTGTGGCTGGCGCCCAGGTGCACCAGGTGAGCCGTCAGCAGACGCCATATTTCACCCGCCAAAACCGCTTCACGGTCGTATTGAAACAACTCTCGCGCAGGATCGCCGATCGTCAGGAAAAGCAAGCCAAAACCGGCTATCAGGATCGTCGCTGTCGCAACCGGCTGTCTGGCGATATCAGCCAATTTGATCATGAAATTTCTCTCGCTCTGCTATCATGTAGGCGTTTAGGCTAACGGTGTCTGACCTATGAACGCAATAAAACCCCCGCTCGGCAGTGCCGGTTTTACGCTGATCGAGATCATGGTGGTCGTCGTCATCCTCGGTATTCTTGCCGCGATTGTCGCGCCCAACATCATCGGCCGCGTAGAACAGGCACGGGTCACCCGGGCCAAGACCGATATCCAGACCATTGAAGCTGCGCTGAAAAATGTTTCGCATCGACAACTCGAGGTACCCAACCACCGAGCAGGGCCTGGAAGCGCTGGTGCGAAAACCCGCGGGCGCCAAACTACCCAAGTACACGCCGGATGGATATCTCGAAAAACTGAGAAAAGATCCGTGGGGCGCACCGTATCAGTATCTTTATCCGGGACAAAACGGCCGACTCGATATCTACTCCTTCGGTGCTGACGGACTGCCGGGCGGCGCAGAAAATGACGCCGACATCGGCAACTGGAATCTCGACGAGTAATACGCGCGACGGCCTCGCCTGGTATCTCTGATCAAATGGTCAATATTCCAGCATGTTCGCGCCAGACCCAGCGCGGCTTTACGCTGCTCGAAATTATGGTCGTGCTCGTTATCATGGCGATCGGCACGGCGATGGCGGTTTTCTCCATGGGCATCCTGGACCCCGACCGGGATGTCGCCAGAGAAACCAGGCGCCTGCACTCCTTGTTGGAAATGGCGCAGGAACAGGCGGTGTTCCAGGGACGCACCATCGGTCTCGAAATCGAAGAGCAGAGTTACCGGTTTTTTCTTTATGACCGCCGCCCCGATGACGACGGCAACATGATCAGCCTTTGGGTGCCGATGGATGACGATGAAATATTTCGACAGCGGGCCTTGCCTGAGGATATCGTTGTCGAGTTGTTCGTTGACGATCGCAATGTGCAGTTACCGGTAGACGATGACGACGGGGCACCGGTACCGCAAATCATTCTGCTGAGCAGCGGTGATATCAGTTCCTTTGAAATTCAACTTTTCCGCGAAACCAGTACTTCTCGCTACCGGCTGACTGGCGACAATCGAGACGGCCTCGTGGTCACGCCCCCCGGCGAGGAATGAGCATGACCAGGCAGCGCGGCTTTACCCTGATCGAGATCCTGGCCGCCATGGCGATCACCGCGTTTGCCCTGAGCGCCGCCTACTACGCAGTCATGCAATCGATCGGTGCGATCGATCGTTTACAGGATAAAACCTTCGCCCACTGGATCGCGCTCAACCAACTGACCGAAATGCGACTGCAACCGCAGGTTGCGGAGACTGGCGAAAACAATGGCGACCTGGAGTATGCCGATCAAAGATGGATCTGGCGATCCAGGGTGTCGGAAACGGGCGTCGACAACCTGTATCGGGTGGATATCGCGGTCAGCAAGGAAAATTCACCGGACGATGTCGTGCAGGATATCGTCGGTTTTATCGGCCCTCCCATAGTCGGTAACGGTCGCATCCTTCCCTGGTCTTCCGAACCTGCCGAGGAAACCGGATGAGCAGGGCCCGAAAATCCCGCATGCCGGGCTTCACCCTTATCGAAATTCTTGTGGCGCTGGCAATTTTTTCGCTGATGGCGGTCATGTTGTTCGGCGGCTTTATCGCGATCAGCAACCAGGTGGACTGGTCCCGTGCGCGCGCGGCCCGCTTGCAGCAGATCCAGACTTCGATGATTTATCTGAGCCGTGACTTTTCGCAGTTGCAGCCCAGGCCGGTACGCTCGGAACTCGGCGATTTCAAAGAACCGGCATTGTCCGCGGACGCCCGGAATATCTACCTGGTAACGCTGACCCGTGGCGGCTGGAGCAACCCGGCCGGTATCCCCCGCAGCACGTTGCAACGGGTCGCTTACCTGCTGGAGGACCGACAACTGGTGCGCCTGGATTGGCAAGTGCTGGACCGGTTGTCGGGTACCGAACCACGGCGGATCGAAATTCTCGACGACGTCAATGAAGTGATAATCCGTTATCTGGACGCCCAACTCGAATGGCACGAGAATTGGCCGCCACTGGGCAGCGACAACAAAGTGGCGGCCTGGGTTCGCCCGCTCGCCGTGGAAATCAGCCTCGAATTGTCAGACCACGGGCGGTTTACCCGCTTGCTGGAGGTCCGGGGTGGATAGGCGACCGGCGATGAAAGGCAAAAGCAGCCAAAAAGGGGTGGCTTTGCTGACTACTCTGTTGCTGGTCGCGCTAGTGACCATACTCACCGTCAACCTGCAATGGGATACCCGTCTGGATATGAGGCGCAGCCAAAACCTGTTCGAGTCCGACCAGGCTTTGCTCTATGCACTTGGCGCCGAAGCCTGGGCCAGCGAAATACTCCAGACCGACGCCAGGGATTCGGTCACCGACCACACCGGCGAAGACTGGGCGACACCGGTTCCGACCCTGCCGATTGAAGGCGGCGCCATCCGGGGATTTCTCGAGGACATGCAAGGCCGGTTCAACCTGAACAACCTGGTCGGCAGACGAGGGCAAGTCGACGAAGTCGCGCTGGAGCAATTCGAACGCCTGCTTACGGTGCTCAAGCTGGACCCTGCGCTGGCGAGAATTACCGTCGACTGGCTCGACCGCGATCTGGAACCCGGGTTCCCCAGTGGCGCCGAAGACAGTTTCTACACCGCACGGGTTCCGCCATACCGGACCGCGAACCTTGCGATCACTTCCGCCAGCGAACTCCTGGCGGTCGGCGAAATGGATGCGGCCAGTTACCTTATTCTGGCTCCTTATGTCACGGCTTTGCCAAACGGGACCGCGCTCAATGTCAACACCGCCAGCGCACCTGTCCTGCGCTCCCTGTCCGACCAGATCAGCGACACCGTTGCCGAAAACCTGGTCGGGGAGCGTGGCGATCAGGGCTTCGATGACCTCGCCGCTTTCGCCGGCCTGGTCGAGCCCGAGATATTGCAGTCACTGGAATTATCCAGCAGTTTCTTCAGACTGACCGCCGATGTATCTATTGGCTCAACCCGGTTCACCCTGTACAGTTTGCTTGAACGCAACGATGGGAAATTGATGCCGGTCATGCGCACCTACAACAGCGAGTAGAAACAGGTCCCGATGAGCGAAACTCTGGTATGCAGACTGCTTGAACAAGGTGCGCAGTGGGTCGCAATGGACTCCGATGGCGGACAACTCGGCCAAGTCAGAACGGGCGAGCTGAATGCGCTGTCGGTGGCGGCTGTGCAAAAACACCTGATTTTTTTGGCGCCGGGCGCCGATGTCCTGGTTACCAGCACGACGGTACCCCTAAGAGGCGCCGCGAAAACGTTGAAAGCGATCCCCTTTGCACTCGAAGAGAACCTGATTGCCGATGTGGAAACACAACATTTCGCGATCAGCAGGAAAGACCAAAACGGCAGTGTCGGTGTCGCCGTCATCGAT
>BFAU01000223.1 GCA_008975185.1 bacterium MnTg04
CCCCGTGGATCCTAAGCACCTCGGCGCGCGCTATGCCCTCTTGCAGGCGCGGCTGGAAGTGTGTGACTGGCGGGACCTGGACTCGGAATGTCGCCTCATCGCCGCAGGCCTGGAGCGATACCTGGCCCACGGCGGCGAGGAGGTCTTGTCGCCGGCGGCCATCAACTATGTGCCCGGACTGGCTGCCTGCCATCGGCCCCTCGCCGCGCACCACGCTCGACACTGCGCGCGCCTGGCAAAGCAGGTGGCGGCGCTGCCTTCAAAACAACCCGACTCTGACGGAACCCGGATACGAATCGGTTATGTATCGCCCGATTTCGGCGAGCACGCCGTTGGCGTCCTGGTCTGCGATCTGTTTCGCCACCACGATCGGGAAGGATTCGAGGTCTACTGCTATTCGCTGCGCCGCCACGAGGATTCTTATTACACCCGGGTCGAAGAAGGCGCGGATCGGTTTCGTGACCTGAGCGGCTGCTCCCTCGAGAAGGCCGTTCGCCGGATTCGGGATGATCGTATCGATATCCTGATGGATCTGGCCGGTTATTCCGGCCGTGCCCGCCCGGAGATTTTCGCCGCACGGGCAGCGCCGGTGCAGATTGCCTATCTCGGCTATCTCAACACCATGGCTGCGGAATTCATCGACTATGTCGTCGCGGATCCGGTGGCGCTGCCGCCAGAGCTCGCACACGAGTTCACCGAGGCGGTTCTCCATCTGCCGGCCAGTTTCATTGTGGCGTCGCCGTTGGTGGCGAGCTCCCGGGTTCCCGAACGCTCCGCACTCGGCCTCCCGGACGATGCCTTCGTATTCGCGAGCTTCAACAACCCGTTGAAGATCGGTCCCGCGGTTTTTAGCGCCTGGATGCGCATCCTGGAGCGCGTGCCCGGCTCGGTCTTGTGGCTGTTTGCCGAGGATTCGGCGGATGCCGAGGGCAACCTCGCGCGTGAAGCGAAGGCCCACGGCATCGGCCCGGAGCGCGTGGTGTTTGCCGGACGCGTGCCGTTGGCGGAGCATCTGGCGCGGGCCCGCCAGGCGGATCTTTTCCTCGACACCTTTCATTACAACGCCGGAACCACGGCCGTCTGTGCGCTGGCGAGTGGACTGCCGGTACTGACTTGTACGGGCGACCACATGCTGTCGCGGCTGGGCGCATCGCTGAACACGGCTCTGGGACTCGAGCAACTCATTTGTTCCGATCCGGCATCTTACGAAGAGCGAGCCGTAGCGCTGGCGAACCAACCCGAAGAATTGAACCGTCTTCGCAGCCAACTGGTCGAGGCTGGCAAGACGAACGCTTTGTTCGACCCGGCGCAGTTTGCGCGGAAACTGGAGATACTTTACCGCCAGGTTTGGGAACGCCACCGTAAAGGAGAGCCCCCGGCATCGTTGCACCTGTGACGCGAGCAAGAGTCAGGGCTACAACGCGATGAGTACCGGGGTGTCGCACCTGGGTCTCATGTATGGTGCCCGGGGCCGGAATCGAACCGGCAAGGAGATGTATCTCCGAGGGATTTTAAGTCCCTTGCGTCTACCAATTTCGCCACCCGGGCGGTGTGGGCATGGAAATCGCTGAGTCCCGGTCATTATAGCCGTCAGGATGGCCGGAAAAAGTCGATGATGGAGGCTAGGGACGGAATCGAACCGACGTACACGGCTTTGCAGGCCGCTGCATAACCACTCTGCCACCTAGCCAGTGAATCAGCGGGGCGCAAATTTACCACAATCGGCCTGAATTGTATGGCTTTCAGCTGAAATCAGGCCGGGTCGTCGTCCAGCCAGGGATCGACGGCGATGGCGTCGACCAGCCTGCCGGTGTTTCTTTCCAACACGATCGCGAAATCGCCGTTCTTGCCGATCATCGGCGCAAACGCAAGATCGTCTATGTCCCCACCGTGGCTGGCGACTATTTTGTCCACCAGGCCGGCAACCGACTCACGATGTTTTTTCAGCTCTTGCAGCGTTTTTGTTCTCGCAAAAACTATCTCCAGGTTTTCCTGGTACGGGACCCAGTATTTCGGCCGGCGATCCAGGTCCGGCTTGTTCTCGAACACGACTTCCGTCATCAGTTTTTGCCGTTCCTGCGGATCCTCGGGCATCTTTGCCAGTACCATGACCGGGCCGATACCCGGCTTTGCTTTTAGTGACTGGCCGGTAATTTCTGAAAAATCGACGTCTTTTTCGGCCAGCAGCGTGAACCGGTCAACGGCGTAAACCATGAAGTACGGGCGTTCCTCGTAGATCGCACTGACGCCGTAGACCAACGCGGCAAGCTGGATAAGGACGATCACCGACAAGTCGAATACGAGTGTCTTCTTCTTTGGCTTGTAAACGATGAAAGTCAGCAACGGACCGAGTACCAGGTCGACGCCGATCAGGATCAGCACGATACCTCCTGCCCCCCGGATTTCGAAATAGGGATAGGGGTACCAGGCAAAAAAGATAATCAGAAAGATACTGCCGACCACGACGCTACTCAGTGCGAAATGGATCAGCGATGCCTTCAGTTTGGCCATAAACGATCTCCTCTAAAAAGAAATAATGGGATATATGATTTTCGGACCGGCGGATTATGAATTATCGGCAGTCGGATTGCCAAGACGATGAGCCAGCACTATGTGCCACTTTGCAAAGCGGCGGTTATACTCCGCCGGAGCGCCAACATGGCAACCAGACTACATACAGAGGAATACTATGAAATTTCAGTCGCGTTATCTCATTGCCATCCTGATCCTGGCAACGCTGGGCGCCTGCGAGCCTGCCGGCGATAAAAAAGATCTTGCGGGTCTGGCCGAACCGGCCAATGGGCAAATGCCATGGGCGGATTTTCGCGAGGCGTTTATCGAGGAATATTTCGAACACAGCCCCGACGCTGCGATCGGCGCCGGACGGCACGAATACGACGGCCGGTTGCATGACTACAGCCCGGCTGCGGTTGCCGTCGAGATCGCCTGGCTCAAAGAGCGCAGAGCGCAAGCGGAAGCTTATGCGGACGATGCGCTGGCTGGCCGCGAAAAGTTTGAGCGCTCTTACCTCATCGCGACTGCCGACAAACAACTATTCTTTCTCGAGCACTCGGGGTTCCTGCAATCCAACGTTGTGCTTTACGCTTTCGCTATTGATCCAAGTATTTATCTATCCCTCGAATATGCGCCGCTCCGCCAGCGGATGACCGCCTTTCGCCGGCATGCAGCGGCGATCCCGGCGTATCTCACCCAGATGCGCAGCAATCTCGTTACGCCGCTGGCCAGACCGCATATTGTGGTTTCCCGCGCCATTTTGGCGGGTTATGCGACCTTTTTTGCCAACGATGTTCCGCAGATTTTCGCAGCCGTTGACGACGCAAGTCTTCAGGCCGGTTTTTTAACGGCAAATGCGGCCGCTATCGAAGCGTTGAATGAAATGACCGCCTGGCTCGACAGCGAACTGGAAACCGCCAGCGATGATTTCGCGCTGGGGGAGGACAAATTTCTCAGGATGTTGCGGATGAACGAGGGAGTCGATATCGGCATTGCGGAGTTGAAGGCTGCCGGGCAGGCCGATCTCGAGCGCAATCTTGCGGCGCTGGTCAAAGCCTGCGACGTCTTCGCGCCCGGTCTGTCCATTCATGAGTGCGCGGCCAGGAATGACCGGATCAAGATGGCTGGCGGCCCGGTCGAGGGGGCGCGCAGGCAATTGACTGAATTGAAGCAGTTCCTGATCGAGAAGGACCTGGTTACGATTCCGGGTACTGAAGAAGCGCTGGTTGACGAAGCCCCGCCCTACAACCGCTGGAATTTCGCTTATATCCGTATACCGGGG
>BFAU01000224.1 GCA_008975185.1 bacterium MnTg04
CCATTTCTTCGGGTGTTTCAATCCAGTCGTTTTCCGAGCGGTCGAACTGGTATTGCTCGTGCAGCGAAAAATCCGGTTCTGTTGCCAGTAACCCCAGGCTAAACGCGAGCCTGTTCGTATTGCGTTGCCTGAACACTGAGAAAATCCGGAAAACGGGATCCAGGTTTCCACTGCTGACGGCGTCGTCCAAAACCGTTCTATATGGCTCAAAACCCCGTATGTCCCTGGCGTAGAAAAACATCCTGTTGCCATCGAGGGTATCAAGGAAACGGTCGAACACCTTGGATGACAATGCATCGTTGACCCGCGGCTCACTGTAATGGTTGCGTTCGATAAATTTGGTTACCAGGCGGCTGACCGCACTGTGCCGATCGCTGTACCGCAGTTCGCCAGCGGATCGATCGTCGATTTCCGGAACTCCACGCGCGTCGTTAGCGGCGAGCGACAACAAGATCAGCGAGGAAAACGCCAGGGTCAGTGCGAATTTTTTGGCAACGGCCATACTTTTTCTATCCTTGTTTAATAGCAACATCAAATAGTCGCAATTCATCGCAACAGTCGCCTAAACTATGGGCTGTGAGGTCTGTAATCAAGCATCTGGTTATCGTTTTGGACAACTTCGGGAAAAAAAAATGCTGCCATTGACCATAATTACCGCCATTTTGCTCGGTTCAAGCGTAGCCATCACCGCCAGTTTGAGCGTTGTCGCGTTTCTATTCTTCCTGATGACCGATGAATATCCTTATTTGCAGGCCCAGTTTGTGCCGCTGCTGAAAAGCACAGGGCTGTTCCTTGTACTGACAATCTGTTGCGTGCTCGGTTTTCTTGGGCTGCTCAAAAAAACCACCTGGCGATGGTGGGGTCAGGCGTCAATGTGGACAATGCTGATCGTTATCGGTCTTTATTACTGGCCCGGCCAATAACCTGCTTGTCCGGGGCTATAGCAGCGAGAACGGGGAGCGGCCCCCACCGGATCGTCTCGACCGATCCCGGCGCCGGCGCCGGCGCATACGTTGCTGAAGCGATATTCGTCTGTGTTTGAGCCATTCTTCACGGGATACATGATCCGCTTTGCCCAGCCTGCGTCTGCGAGTCTCCTCCGTGGCCCGATAATTGCAAAAATCCTGGTAGGCCTCGATCTCATGCCTGAGTTCGCGCACGACAAGTTCGACCATGATCGCATCATCGAGAAATCCGAGCCCGGGAATATGGTCGGGTATCAGGTCCTCGGGTTCGCTGAAATATGCCAGGGCGTTCAGAATCCTGGTGACTTCCCTGGGCGGTAATTTCCATTCCTCGTCCTGGATCATCTGCACCATGACTTCCAGTTTCATCAGCCGCTCGCTGATAAAATCCGGCGTTTGTACGGAGCGGACCTCGGCCAGCAGTTCGTTGGCAGAGCTGATGATTTCCTCAGCGCTGAGGTTTTTTGCCGCGGCGCGGGTTTCGCGCATAATGGTCTGGAAATGTTTTAGATCAGAAGGACCCAGTTCAAAAGTAATTCTCAGCGGCATGCCGTCTCTCCCCAAAGCGTATTGCCAATGGCATATTGTTATAGCTGGCAGCGTACCCGGCAAGCCAGGGGTGGTCAATTTTTCACGCCTTGCTGCCGGTGGCTGGAGGCTACACGGCGTGGCCTCCACGCTTTATTATTTTCACATGGCACGGAAGACGGGAACTAGCCAGCGCAAAAATTGCCACAACTGTTAACGGGGGCAATTGGACTTGTAGTTTCCCGAGGATTGGTTCCAAATAGGCTATGTGGCGACCGGGAGCCAGGTTTCGGGAGTTCGCGAAAGCGGCCGGGTAAAATGGCAAAAGACACCATGAGGAATTTCGGACATCGTTTTTTTGCCTCTGGATTTATCCTGAGGCCCGTTGCCGGGTGGGTACTGGCGGCCGCCATCGTGACGCTTGCCCTGGTTGTTGGCAGCGCCCGGATGGCAACCGGGAACCATGCTTCGCCTATGGTCTTCGCTGGCGACGGTACCGACCTCGTATTGCGAATTCGTGGACTGCCTTATTCGCAGACCGTAAACCGTTATGGCAACCGGGTCGCGATGTCTGAGGCGCAACTGTTGATCAGAACCCGCCTGCTAACCGGAGAGAACGGCGTTTCCAGGCTGCTTATCGACGCCAGGCTGGTTTCGAGCGATGGGCAGGATATCTGGTCAAGCACCAAGATAAGCGAGAATACAGGGCTCGAGTTTGTCCAGGAAGAGATTGGCCGGACCCTGACCGAGGCGATGCAGCACGTGGAGTTGGATGGCGGCAGGATTTCGATCTAGCGTGAACAAGACTATCCTGACATCGTTCCTTTGTTTCTCACTTTTGTCCGCCTGCGCGATCCGCGAAGAGCAAAGCAATCGCCGGACGGTCGACATGACCCACGTGAAATCGCTCAATCGACAGGCAGAATTCCGTAACATCGATATCATCTGGGTCAACCCGCCAACCATAATCGAGGGCGGGACAATAACCACGATACAGATACCGATACGAAGCGGCGAAGCCGATCCCGTCAGCGACACGGAGAAGGAAAAAGACCCGCAGCAAAGGTAGGCAGCATCGCACGGACCGGCAACCGGCCGGCAGCGGGCATCGTGATGGTTTATGATTCCCCGCGAGTTTTCCAACAGTGAGATACAACATGTTCCTGGCGCCACGATGGCCGTTATTCGTTTGCGTTTTTCTGGTTGCCTGCGGGCCCGCGTCGCCCCCGGATGAGAATCCGGCCAGGTTCTCCGCCAGCCGTGTATCGGCAGACGTGCAGCGGCTGGCATCGGATGAGTTCCAGGGTCGCGCGCCCGGAACCGAAGGGGAAAAAAGAGTTCTCGACTTTCTGGTCGGTCAATTTGAGGATATTGGCCTGCAACCGGCCAACGATGGCAGCTTTCTGCAAGCGGTGCCATTGGTGAGTCTGACCGCCAGCCCCGACATGACCCTGGATATAGAGGGCCAGGATTTTTCGGCCCGCTATGCCATGGGCAGCCAGGCGATGCTATCGACCAAGCGGGTACAGCGTGAGATATCGCTGGATGCCAGTGAAATGGTGTTTGTCGGCTATGGGATCGTGGCGCCAGAGTATGGCTGGGACGACTACGCCGCTGCCGATGTCCGCGGGAAAACCGTCGTCATCCTGGTCAACGATCCGGGTTTTGCGACCGCCGACCCGGCGCTTTTTCGCGGCAATACCATGACCTATTACGGTCGCTGGACCTACAAATACGAAGAGGCCGCGCGGCAGGGTGCGGCGGCTGCCCTGATCATCCACGAAACAGATGCGGCTGGTTATGGCTGGAACGTCGTCGCAACAGGTTGGTCGGGAGAGCGATTTGACCTGGTGCGAGCGGATGGCAACCAAAGCCGGGTGGCCGTCGAAGGCTGGCTGAGCGGAGCGACGGCATCGGAGATTCTCGGGGCTGCCGGCCTTGACCTGGAATCCGCGCGCCAAATGGCGCTGGCCAGGGATTTTCAGGCGGTTGATCTGGGGCTCACCGCGTCCACTCGATTGAGGAATGAAATCAAGACCCTGGACTCCAGTAATGTTGCGGGCCTGATCGTAGGCACCAAGAGGCCCGGCGAAGTCATCATTTACATGGCGCATTGGGATCATCTGGGCATAAAGCCCAACCTGGAAGGCGACCGAATCTTTAACGGCGCGGTCGACAACGCAACCGGAACCGCCGCGATTATCGAGCTGGCGCGGGCGTTTGCCGCGATGGAGCCGGCGCCGGAAAGATCGATACTGTTCCTGGCCGTGACCGGTGAAGAATCCGGCTTGCTGGGTTCGGCGTGGTATGCGGAGCATCCGTTGTTCCCGCTGAGCCAGACCGTCGCCGCGTTGAATTTCGATAGTCTGATCACCGATGGCGCGACCCGGGACATTACGGTTTTTGGTCTCGGCAGTTCGGAACTCGAAGAATACCTTGAGCGGGCAGCGGCAAAGCAGGGTAGGGTGCCGGTCAACGAACCTACCCCCGAAAAAGGGTATTTTTTCCGCTCGGACCATTTCAACCTGGCCAAGGTCGGCGTTCCCGTTTTGTACGCCGAGGCCGGAATGGATAATCTGCAACATGGCCGCGAATGGGGCGTGGCGAGAATGCAGGATTACCGCCGTGACCGGTATCATCAGGCCGCCGATGAATATAGCGCCGACTGGGACTGGGGTGCTGTTTTGCAGGACCTCGAGTTGTATTTCGAGATTGGCCGGGAGCTGGCGGCAGAAACCACTTTTCCGAACTGGTACGAGCACAGCGAATTCAGGGCCCGCCGCGACCAGAGCAGAAGCTCAGCGGACTGATCCTTCCCGCCGAACCGAAGAGCCTTGGATAACTTTTACTCGGCTGCCGACGTAACGGCGAGATCTTTTTTCTCGTAGGTCAACGACTGGGCGTGCACCAAAGGCGGCGACAGGGGGCCGATGGGCCTGCTCGCGCGGCTGTCAGACCCGGTGCCGGTCTGGTAGGGTCCACGCCTGATTTTCTGCGAAAAGTTCAGGCCCGTGAATCCGTCGCTGTTCACGCCGAAAAAAATTTTTGAATCACTGCTTTGCCAAAGAGTAAGCAACGATAAATCTTTAATCCGGGAAATTTTCTGTTCCCAGGTTGGTTCGTCGTGAATCAGGAGATAGGCCGCTGAACCGGTAAAATCGGCGGGATCGATCAGCATGCTCTCCTGCCGGATAAGCAGCCAATCGGTGCGAATGGCCGGAGGTAGCTGAAACGCCTGCCAGGCCGGGGATGCAATCTTGTCGGTTGGCGCGTCGAAGGCGCCGGTATCGCAAACGGGTGCATTGCAGCCAGCCTCAGCCGATGGTAATTCAGGCTGTTCCTGAGCATGCGCGGCGCAGGCCGCGGTCACCGCGACCAGTGGTACGAGCCAGGTTGCAAGCGTTTTCATCCTGTATCTGCCTCCCGGATACTGATTGGGGCGTGGTGCCTTTTCCAACCGTACTTGTTATCCGGCGATAAAATGTGACGGCTGTCACAATCCTGCTGGGTTTGTATTATGTTAAATTGCCGGCGGTCCGGTTCGGCCGCCGGGATTGCGCCGACGAGTCATGGGCACGGGGCGAAACTGCGGCCAGTCGTGCGCCCGTTGCGGCAAAGGGTGCGTCTTTTTAGCGCCGGCAGCACTCTAAGTACTGAGATCGGAAAGCATCCTGAGGCCCAGCCACGATGAACCATTTACAAAGACACAGTTTGCAGCTGCTCGGACGGAAAGAAACATTAACCCGTTCGGCCAGGAGAATCATCGCCGCGCGCCGGCGAGTCGCGATCCGCGCCAGCGAGCTGACGGGCGTTTCCCGCCGAAACTGATATCGATGTCCTGCGGCTGGTTCGAGGCCGCTCCCCATGACCTCGGGGCCATTCCCTGCCCGATTCTGTATCATACGCATCTTGACGCCGGTCCCTGAGGCTGGTTGAGTCCTGTGCCTGTCGCAATAAGGGGAGTTGCCAGATGCCCGTCGTTTTTTTCGTCGCGATTTTATTGTTTTTACCCATGAACGGTCGGGCGGCCGACGTATTGATTCATCATGCGAACGGCTATGCGGACACTGTGCAACGATTTACCTGGATGACGATACACGATGGCCGGGTCGCCGCCATCGGCAACGGGGAGGCGCCGCCAACCGAATATTCCAGCGTCGTCGATATGCAAGGCAAGACTTTGATGCCTGGGCTGATCGACGCGCATGGGCATGTGCTGGGGCTGGGGCAGTACCGTATGCGAGTCGACCTGGTCGGTAGCGAGAGTCTGCAAATTGCGCTGGCGTGGGTGACGGAACAGGCCCCGCCGGGGACGGGCTGGGTTCTTGGCCGTGGCTGGAACCAGGTCCTGTGGCCGGGGAAAAAGTTTCCGACTGCTGCCGATCTTGACCGGGTAATGGCCGACCGGCCGGTATGGCTGCGTCGCATCGACGGCCACGCGGGCTGGGCGAACGCGCGGGCACTGCAGATCGCCGGTATCGACAATGCGACGCCCGACCCGGTCGGCGGGGAAATTCATCGGGATGCCGAGGGCAACGCAACCGGCATATTCGTCGACGCCGCGATGGCGTTGATCGATCAGCACATTGCCAGGCCTGGCGACGATGAAGTCCGCTATGCACTGGTCGTGGCGCTAAAAGAGCTGAACAGCCTGGGTATCACCTCCGTGCACGATGCCGGCGTGGATACACAAACGCTGACAGTCTATAAGCAAATGGCCGATGACGGTGCGCTGTCCGTGCGCATCTACGCAATGATATCGGATGCCGGCGAAAACCTCGATGCGATGGACAAGCCGCTGCATTCCTATGGTGGCGACCGGCTGACTGCGCGCAGCGTCAAGCTGTATATCGATGGGGCCCTGGGCAGCCGGGGTGCGGCGATGATTAGCGATTACTGCGATGATCCAGGCAACAAGGGCCTGGTGTTCTCTGGCCAGGATGAACTTGACGAGATGGTGTCGAAGGCGCTGGGCATGGGGTTCCAGGTCGGTATTCATGCGATCGGCGATCTTGGCAACCGCATGGCCCTGGATGCTTTTGCAAAGGCCCAGGAAGGGGATAGTGACCGCCATCGCAATCGGATAGAACATGCGCAAATCGTCGCGCTTGAGGATATACCCCGGTTTGCCGGTCTCGGTGTCATCGCGTCCATGCAACCTGTGCACGCGACCAGCGACAAGAACATGGCGGCCGACCGGGTGGGCGAAAAACGCCTGGCCGGCGGATACGCGTGGCGCAAGTTTCTTGACAGTGGTGCGGTCATCGCTGCGGGTTCTGATTTCCCCGTGGAATATGCCAACCCCTTCCACGGTATTTACGCGGCGGTGACCCGGATGGACCAAAACGGCGAGCCGACCGGTGGCTGGTATCCGGGTGAGCGCATGACTCTGCAAGAGGCGGTAAGGGCATTTACCATCGACGCCGCCTATGCGGCTTTTCAGGAGAACGATTTGGGTGAGCTGCGACCGGGAAAATGGGCGGATTTCATCGTGCTCGATCGCGATTTATTCAAGGTGGACAAAGCCGAGCTATGGCAAATCCAGGTTGAAGAAACCTGGCTGGCCGGTGTCCGTGTTTTTCCCGCCAATGAGTGACCAGCCGCAAACGCCAAGATAATGTCGGAACCCAAGTTTTCAGAAAGCGAGCAGGAACTTTTGCAGAGCCTGGCGCGGAAAAAAAACGACGCCGGGCCTATCCTGGAGCTGTCCAGAATCTATCTTCGCACCGGGCGCGCCGATCAGGCGCTGATTCTTCTGGCGGGGTTGGCGGAACGACAGGGCATGGCGCTCAAGAGCCTGGCGCTTGCCCTCAGTGGCCGGAATGCTGAGGCAATTGACCTGGCCGGGTTTTCAGCCGACCCTGAAGAGGACCCGAAAATACTGCATATGCTGGCTTACTGGCTGAATCAGCAAGGCTGTTTCGCGCAGGCGCTGGCAATTTTTCGGGCAGCTCTTTCCCGGGCGGGCAGCGATGCGGGCATACGTCATGATTATGCGATCGCCTTGCAGCGGACTGGCAATTTGCCGGATGCGCTTTTGCAGTACCAGGCGGCTTTCGGTCAGGACCGCGAAAATCCACACCTGGCCTTCAATCTTGCGCTGGCGCTGGAACAGTCCGATCGACTCGACGAAGCCTTGTCGCAGATCGAAAGGGTACTGGCGATCGCGCCGGATCACCTTGGCGCACTGTATCGGCGCAGTTATCTGCAGCGCCTGCTTTGCGCCTGGGAGGATTATCCGGGCGGCCTGGCTGAGTTGTCCGTGGCGCTCGAGCGCCACCTGGAAAAACCGGGTGAGGAAATGATTTCGCCCTATGGCCTGAATATTCATTTTCCCGACGGCAAGCTGCACGACCGTGCCGCGGCCTGTTACGCGAGACAAATAACAGAACAGGCGATGAACCAGGGGTCATTGCAGCCAGCCAGACGAGTCAAGAAAAGCGGAAGACTGAATATCGCTTACCTTTCGCCCGATTTTAATTCGCACGCGGTGGGCAGCCTGATCAGCGGTCTGTTTGCCTGTCACGACCGGAAAAAATTCAAGGTGTTTGCGTACTCGTTGGTAAAAAGCGGCGATGGGATTCAACGACAAGTCGAAACCGGTGTCGATATCTATCGGGACGTTTCCCTTGTTGCGCCGGCCAGGATCGCCGCGCAGATATCGGGCGACGATATCGATATCCTGATTGACCTGGCCGGTTATACGAGAAACGCCCGGCCGCAGATACTCGCGATGCGGCCGGCACTTTTGCAGGTTTCGTTCCTGGGTTATCTAAACACGATGCAGGCGCCGTTCATCGATGCGGTGATTGGCGATGCTGAGGTGTTGCCGGAAAGCGAGGAATCTGGTTTTAGCGAGCATATATTGCGCTTGCACCGCTGTTTTCTACCCGTTACGCCAAGAGACGTAGGCTCGAATCCTGGCAGGGGGAAACTCGGTTTACCGACGGACGCGTTTGTTTTTTGCTCATTCAACCACAGCCATAAATTGCAGCCGCAAATTTTTGCGCTGTGGATGAAAATTTTGCGAACGGCCAAAGGGAGCATCCTTTGGCTGTTGGCGGATCGGGCGACTATCAGGGATAATTTGCTTGCGGCCGCCGCCGCAGCGGGTATCGGTCCCGAGCGGCTGATATTTGCAGACCGGGTGCCGTTGACAGAACACCTCGCCAGGATGAAGTCGGCGGATCTTCTGCTCGATACGCCGGGTTACAACGCCGGTGCCACCATAATCGCCGCCGCGCAGGCCGGATTGCCAACCCTGACCCTGCGTGGCAATCGAATTCTTGGCCGTATGGGTGCATCGCTCAACAAGACCCTGGGGCTCGATGAATTGACATGCGACACGGCGGATGAATACCTGGGCCGCGCGCATGATTTGGTCAAAGACCGGGACAGGCTCGGCGCCATACGCGAACGCCTCGAAAATGCCGCGGCGGAAAAGTTGTCGATCAAGGAATACTGCGAAGACCTGGAAAATCTGCTGCTAAAACATTACCGGCAGATTTCAGTCCAGGCGTAAAGCTAAACCCGACTGAGTTAGCGGGTACTTTTTTTGACGGGTTCCCAGCGATTATTGCGATCAAAGCTTCCGCTGTTGTACGGATCGAAACCGTGTGGCTCCAGTTCCAGGTCAGGGTTGTCGAGGATATCCAGGACGGTCTTGACATGGTCCTCGTTTTCAACCACCTCTGGTTTGGGCGGTGGCCTCAGGTAGCCTTTCAATGCCGACTGGCCGCGCGATATCAGAGACGGCTGATTTACGCCAGGAGACCGCGCCGGCTGGTCTGCCGTAGACCCTGAATCATTGCGAAATCGTTTAAAAAGGCTTTTCATCATCGTAACCCATGCATACACCAACGGACCATTCCGGGCCGTTAATGACAATATTTACATAACTGTCGGAAAAATGCGGGGTTTCGGCGCTTCCGAGGATCAGATATGTGACCTGCGTCACATTCTTGTGGCCGGAAATCATTAGGAACCGCGGGAAAATGCCTCACTGCTGCAATGCAAAAGATTAGCCTATTCCGCGGCAAGCCCTTTGCGTCTGGCGGCACTGTGATGAATGACCCGCCAAAGCCCTGTCAAAAGGCGGATCAGCGACAGAAAAAGATAGAGTGAGCTGACCAGCAGCCAGGCTATGCCTCTGCCCTCGAGCAAAGAGCCAAACAGGTCGATATAGAATGTGGCGAGCGTGTCGATATCGCCATACGGGCCAAGTATTCGACTGCCCACCAGGAATATCAGGGCGGGGACCAGCCACATGCCGAGCGCAAGCAATACGAGCAACCGGAACGCTTCCGTTTTCAGCCGCTGCCAGGCCCAGCCTTGTTCTGAAGATCGTTCGTTTTCCATCCGGTCGTTCGCCATCAAAGGTGACCGCGACAGACTAGCAAGTTTTGTTGCCATCTCAAACGTCTACTTGGGTACAATCGCACGGTGTCAATATCGGGGTGGTTCGACATGAATTACATTGGAAACTGGTTTCGCAAACGAATGTCTGACCCGCAGATGGTCTTGTTGGGCGTTGTATTGCTGACCATTAGCGCGATCATTTATTTTACCGGCAGAATTCTCGCACCGGTTTTTGCCGCCGTGATCATTGCCTACCTGTTGCAAAGTATTATGCAGCGGCTCGAGAATCTTCATGTGCCGCGAATCATTGCCGTTTTGATTGTCAGCCTGGGATTCCTGGCGCTGCTCGTGAGTCTTTTCCTCGGCCTGATTCCTGTCGTCGTCGCGCAGCTTTCTGAACTGGTGCAGCAGGCGCCGGCAGTCGTCAGCCGGTTGCAGCAACAATTGCTGGATCTGCCGGTACGCTATCCGGAATACTTTACCGAGAGCCAGGTCAGCGAGTTCGTCAGCAGGCTGGGCAGCGAGTTTGTCGGCCTTGGCCAGAAAGCGATTTCCTTTTCGCTGACCTCGGTTCTGACCCTGGTAACCGTCATTGTCTACCTGATACTGGTTCCGATGATGGTGGTGTTCATGATTCGTGACCGCGCGTTGCTGACCGAATGGTTTGCCAGTTTTCTGCCACAGGACAGGCAGGTTACCACCGATGTCTGGACGGAGGTAAATGCCAGCATCAGCAATTATGTCGATGGCAAAGTACTGGAAATCATGATTATCGGGGTTACAAGCTTTCTGGTGTTTTCCTTGCTGGGGCTGGAATACGCGGTTTTGCTTGGCGCGATTACCGGCTTCTCCGTCTTGATCCCGTATATCGGCGCCGCCGTCGTCACCTTGCCGGTAGCACTGCTCGCCTTTATACAATGGGGCCTCGAGCCATCGTTCTATTACGTCGTTATTGCCTACCTGGTAATCCAGGCCCTCGATGGAAACTTGCTGGCGCCATTGTTGTTTAGCGAGGCGGTGGATCTGCACCCGGTTGCAATCATAGCGGCCGTATTGCTGTTCGGTGGGTTGTGGGGATTCTGGGGCGTGTTTTTTGCCATCCCGCTGGCAACAGTGGTCAAAGCCGTGTTGCGGGCCTGGCGGCTTCGAAACCCGGAACCGGAAGTGGCGGACGTAGATGCAGACGCAGACCCCGACCCCGACCCCTAGGAGCCTAGGGGGTTTGCAGGTTTTTTCCGCCTTGTTGCCACCAGGCGCAAAATTCATCGAAGTCGATTTTGTTGTCGCCGCTCTTATCGATGGACTCAAACGCAAGACGGGTGATGTCGTCAACCCGGCTTAGCCCCATCGAGCGTAAAAGCCTGCAGAATTCTTCGTAGTCGATCGACCCGCTGCCGTCCGTATCGATATTGGAAAAATGAGCTTGCAGTTCCAGTTTTTCATCATGCACGTCGCCGTCTCCTAGCGATGGGACAGGAAGATTCGCAGCCGCGTCACAACATACCAGATGACCGCCGCCAGGCCGATACCGATATACCATGGCGATGGCAGAGTTTTCCCCTGGGCCGTTTCCAGCAATATGAGTCCAATGCAAACGACCAGCAAAGTCATTGCCAGCGCAAGCTGCATTTTCATGGCGGTCGATTTCTTGCGTTGCTGCGAACGCTGGCGTGAGGCAAGTTCAGGGTCATCGCCGCTCACATCTTCATGACAATGCGGGCAGCGGGTGGCCCTGGTCGAGATTTTCTTCCGGCAGACCGGGCATCGGGTAATCGCCATTTTATTTCTTCCCGCTGCCGGCAATCCGGATGTCGCTGCTGGCCCGGGTGAAAAAACGCAGCAGACGTTCGTTGCCACGGTTTGGCCAGACATGTCCCGCATTATACAAACCATAAACCAACATGGCGCC